>JAJYGO010000333.1 GCA_021785115.1 Chloroflexota bacterium
CGACCTGCTCGCGGCGCCCCAGGCGGCGCGTCGCGCGGCGGACGAGGCGACGCGAGCCCCGGACGAGCCGGCGCGGGCCACGGATGCGCCCGACTCGCACGCCGACGACGCCGAGATGCTCCGACGCCTCCGCGATCCGGCCCGGGCCGGTGTGGCGATCGGAGACGCGCTGCTCGACCAGCGGGCGGTCGCGGGGATCGGCAATGTGTATCGCAGCGAGGTCTGCTTCGTGGAGCGCGTCGATCCGTTCGCGCCGGTCACGGCGCTCGACGACCCGATGCTCCTCCGGCTCGTGCGCACGGCCCGCCGCCTGCTGCGCGCGAACGCGCACGGCCCGTTCCGGGCCACCGTCGACCCGCGCGTGCCGGTGCCTTCGGCCCGCGCGAGGCTCTGGGTCTACGGGCGGACGGGCAGGCCGTGTCGTCGCTGCGGCGCGCTCATCCGGGGCGCGATCGGGGGGCCGAACGCCAGACGCGTCTACTGGTGTCCCGGCTGCCAGCCGGCGATCACGCCAGTCCGAAGAACGACCTGACGCGCGCGCCCAGGCCGCGACGCGCGCGCAGCCGGGCCGCCTCTGGATCCGACCGAACGCGGAGCCACGCCTGGGCGAGCCAGGCCCGTGCCTGCAGGACTGCGCCGGGGAATTCGCGCCGGTTCGCCCACCAGAGCGGGTGCGCGTGCCGCCAGAGCCACGGAACGGCGGCCCAGAGGATCAGGAGGTAGTCGACTCGCAGCGGGCGCGGGAAGTTCAGCGCGGTGTCGATCTGGGTGACGGTCGCCGGCCACGTCGCGAGCATGAGCAGCACGGCGAGTGTCCCGGCGACGAGCCCCCACGCCCGGGCACGGGGCGGCAGGAACACGAACAGGACCGCGGGGAACCACTTCATGCTCGCCGCGAGCGCCCACAGCGCCCCGCCGACCCGCGGCCCGGTGAACTGGGCGAGCCACACGGCGAGCGTCAGCAGCAGCGTGACGTTCCCGGTATCCAACGTGGCGATGAGGGCTGGCGAGAGCAGCAGGACCGCGAAGGCCGTGGCGAGCGGCCGCCGGCGGTAGGCCCATTCGGCGGACCAGAGGAACAGGAGCACGTTCGCTCCGCGCCAGACGACCCAGGCCACGTTCCACGGGAGGAGTGCCCAGGGCAGGAACAGCGGGAGCAGCCATGGCGCGTACACGTACGGCAGGAACACGCCACTCGGATGGAACGGGTCGCCTCCGCCGAGCCAGACCCGGACACCTGCCCAGTACGCCCGCGCGTCCGCTCCGGCGTACTCGCCGCGCGCGAGGAGGAATGCGGCCATGATCCCGCCGGTCAGCACGAGCAGCGCGATCGCGACGAGCCGCCGCGGCTCGCGGAGGCGCGACCACTCGCGGCGGAGAGCGCGCGCGTGGACGCCCGCTCGTCGCCGGGTCGGCCGATCGAGACGGCCGATGAGTGGGTGCTCGGGTGCGAGGCTCACCGATCGTTCCAGGCGTGATGGCCGGTCCGGGCGTGCGACGTCGCAGCCCGCGACCGGAACGGTCCGGATCGTACCGCCGCGCGCTCGCCTTTCCCAAGGCCGGCGCGACACGGTGGCCGCCGGGAATGCCGGGCCGACTCCCGTCCGCGGTCCCCGCGCCGCCCGCGCCGTAGATTCGCGTGATGGAACGCCCCACCCCCGTCCCCGCCGACGTGCTCGCGCGGCTGCGCGACGCGATCTCCCACCAGCTTCCCGACTTCCTGTCGGATCTCGAGCGGCTCGTGGCCATCGACAGCGGCTCGTACACGAAGGCCGGCGTCGACGAGATGGGCCGCTGGGCGGCCTCCGCGCTCCGCGACCTCGGCGCGACGGTCGACGTGCATCCGGATCCCGAGCTCGGCGACACCGTGGTGTCCACGCTGGAGGGATCCGGTCAGGGGCGCGTGCTCGTCATCGCCCACCTCGACACCGTGTTCGACCCGGGCACGGCGGCCGCGCGCCCGTTCCGGGTCGAGGACGCCAGGGCGCTCGGACCAGGCGTGTGCGACATGAAGGCGGGACTGCTCGTCGGGATCCACGCACTCCGCGCGCTCCGATCGCTTGCCTCCGACGACGCCGACCGACCCGGTGCGTGGCTCCCGCTCGCGCGTCTCACGTTCGTCGCGAACCCCGACGAGGAGATCGGTTCGCCGGTGAGCACGCCGATCATCCGCGCCCTCGCGCCGGACCACGACGTCGCCCTCGTGCTCGAATCGGCCCGGGCGAACGGCGACATCGTCAGCGCCCGGAAGGGCAATCTCTCGCTCAGGCTCGTGGTGCACGGTCGCGCGGCGCACGCGGGGGTCGAGCCGGAGAAGGGCCGCAACGCCATCCTCGAAGCCGCCCACAAGACGATCGCGCTCCAGGCGCTCAACGGTCGCTGGCCGGGGGTCACCTGCAACGTGGGCGTGTTTCGGGGCGGCTCGCGCCCCAACGTCGTGGCCGACGAGGCCGTGCTGGAGGTGGATCTGCGGTCGCCGAGCCGCGATGCCCTCGAGTCGGCGGAGGCCGCGGTGCGTGCGATCGGGGCCGACCGCGTGGTCCCGGACGTCACCTGCGACGTGATCGAGGCGGGACGGCACTGGCCGATGGAGCGGCTGCCGGAAACGGGCGAGCTGGTCGAGGCGGCCGTCGCGATCGCTCGCGATCTGGGCTTCGACCTGCATGACGCGGCGACGGGTGGGGCGTCCGACGCGAACACGACCGCCGGCGAGGGGGTGCCGTCCCTCGACGGGCTCGGCCCGATCGGCGGGCTCGATCACTCGCCGGACGAGTACATCGAGGTCGGCTCGATCGTCGACCGGACTGCGCTGTTCGCCGGGCTCCTCCTCGCGCTGGGCGGCGATCAGCGCAGGAACGAGCGGCCGCACTTGTCGCAGACCGCGTAGAGGCCGTGCCGTTCGCGCGCATACCCGGCGACGTGGAGGCGGCCGGCCGCCGGGTCCACCGGGCAGGCCCATACCCACCAGAGCTCGTCGGACGCGGTCGTGCCGAGCGGCGTGGCCTCGCTGGAGATCCGGTCGCGAAGACCGTCGAACGCGGCCTCCGCGCGCTCGATCGCCGCGGCGCGCTGTGCCTCGGTCTCCCGGGTGTACGGGTAGTTCTGGCCGATGTTCGAGCTCATGGACCAGCTCCCATGCGGGCTTCTCGGCGGCCGGAGAGACGCCGGCGGGGATGAGACGGGACGGCCAGCCGCGGAGGTTGTGAGCGCGGCGCGACCGGCCGACCGAGAGTATAGCGAGGCGGCGCGGAGGGTCCGGCAGTGGCAGCGGCAACCGGCCCCCGGGCCGACTACCACGCCGCCGGCAGGCCCTCCGAGCGGGGATCGGCCGTCGCGATGACCGAGGCCGGCCGCGTCGCCCGATACGGCGTCCGCGCCTGTCGGGCGTCGTCGCCCGTCGCTTCGCCCGACGGTTCTCCGGGAGCCGCCGCTGCATCGCCGCCCGCGTCGTAGACGAGCTCGATCGCGTGCTCGTGCCCGAGGGCGCGCGAGAGCCTCGGCGCCCACACCACGTCGTGGCCCATCGCCGAGAGCGCGGCCCCGACCTCGGGGAGCATCCCGTCCTCGAGCCGCGAGAGCGTCAGGGGCGCGTAATGCGCGGCCGCGTCGGCCGCGAACCGCGGCGCGGCGACCGCGTCGGCGATCGACCGCCCGCCGTCGACCACGGCCGACACGAGCTGCGCGAACACCTGCGGCTGGATCTCGCCACCCATCGCCCCGTGGACGATCCAGGGTCGTCCATCGCGGAACAGCATCCCTGGCGTCAGCGTGTGCATCGTCCGCTTGCGCGGCGCCAGCACGTTCGCGTGGCGGGGGTCGAGCGAAAAGAACGCGCCGCGGTTCTGGTACGCGACGCCGGTCTCCGGGTCCACGAGTCCCGATCCGAAGCCCTGGTAGTTCGACTCGATCAGGCTGACCGCCGTTCCGTCGGCGTCCACCGCCGCGAGGTAGATCGTCCCGCCGCCGGCCGGCGCCTCGACGGCCGGGAAGGGCAGGACGTGGCCCGGGTCGAGGCGCATCGCGAGCCGGGCGGCGTGATCACGGTCGAGGAGGTGCTCGAGCGCGCCCGGCGCCATCGTCTCGAGGTCGCTGAGGTGCGCGTCCCGATCGGCGATCGCGAGTCGAGCGGCCTCGAGCTGGAGGTGCACCCAGCGCGCATCGGAGATCCCGTGGGGGCCGAACGCGGCGGGGCCGGGTGGGTCGAGCGCGTCGAGGACGTGGAGCAGTTCGAGGGCGACCGCGCCCGAGCTGTTCGGTGGGTGCGACGCCGCCTCGATCCCCCGGTACGCGCCGCGGATCGGATCGACCCACGTGGAGGTGTGCGACGCGAAGTCCTTGAACCGCAGCGGCGACCCGGCGGCCTCGAGGTAGCGGGCCGCGCCTCGCGCCAGGTCGCCGTCGTAGGCGAGGTCCGGACCCTCGTCGGCGAGGCGGCGGAGCGTCCGCGCGAGCGCGGGCAGGCGGACGACCTGGCCGACGCGCCACGGGTGCCCGTCGGGCCGGAACACGCGCGCCCAGTCGGAGTCGGCGCCGAACACCGCCGCGCTGCGCTCGATCGCCCCGCTCCATCCCGGACTCGCCGGAAAGGAGTCGGCGAGCTCGATCGCGGGCCGCAGGAGCGCGTCCCACGACAGGCGCCCGTGCCGCCGGTGGGCATCGCCCCACGACCGGATGGCGCCGGGTACGGTCACCGTCCAGGCGCCGCGGACCGGCATCTCGCCGAGGCCCGCGGCGCGCGCCGCGTCGAGGGACGCGCCCGCCGCCGAACGGCCGCTGCCGTTCAGCGCCTCGAGGCCGTCATCGGCCGTCCAGATCAGCCAGAACGCGTCGCCGCCCAGGCCGCACGAGTGGCTGGTCACGACGGCGAGCGCGGCGTTCGTCGCGATCGCGGCGTCGACGGCGCTGCCGCCCGCGCGGAGCATGGCGATGCCGGCCTGCGAGGCGAGCGGATGCGGCGAGGTCACCGCCCCGCGGGTGCCGCGGACGGAGACCGCGGGGACGAGCGCCGGGTGCGGGTCGGGTTCGAGTGACCGTGCCGTCATGGGGGGATTGTCGGGCATCGCCCGATGTCGGGCATCGCCCGATGTCGGGAACGCTGGGGCCAGGAGCCGTTTCCCGTACAATCCCGGCGTTTCCACCACCCGGGAGTCCGCATGTTCGCCACGCTCGTCGGTGCCTACCCTCGAACCCCGCTTCCCGGCCAGCCGTTCCGGCTGCGAACCGGGCATGCGCGCCTCGAACGCGGCGAGATCGACGAGGCGGCCTTCCGCGCGGTCCAGGACGAGCTCGTGCGCGAGGTCATGGGCGAGCAGCTCGACGCGGGCCTGCAGCTGCTGACGGATGGCCAGGTCCGGTGGGAGGACCAGCAGACCGCGATCGCGGCGGGGCTCCACGGGTTCGAGATCGGCGGCCTCCTGCGGTACTTCGACACGAACACGTACTTTCGGCAGCCGCGGGCGATCGGGACGCCCCGGTGGGAGTCGTCGATCACGGTGACCGACTGGCTGTTCGCGCACGAGACCGCCGCGTCCCTCGCGCGGGAGCGCGGGGTCGAGACGCCCCCGGTCAAGCAGTGTCTCGTCGGGCCGTACACGCTGGGCCGGCTGTCCGATCCCGGCGAGATCGGGCGTGAGCGCCTCGTGCTTGCCCTCGCCGAGGCCCTGAACGAGGAGCTCCACGCGCTGCGCGCGGCGGGCGCGCCCGTGATCCAGCTCGACGAGAACGCGCTGACGCTGATCGGGCCCGACGACGAGGCCGAGCGCCGGCTGGCCGGCGACGCCCTGCGGCGCGTCATGCACGGGCTCGACGACACGCACGTGTGCCTCTCGATCACGATGGGCGACGCCGTCGCCGCTGGGCCCGACGTCCTGTTCGACGTCCCGTTCCACAGCCACCTGTTCGACCTGATCGCCGGCCCCGACAACTGGGAGCTGGTCGCCATGGCGCCGCACGAGCGCGGGATCGTGTGCGGGGTGGCGAACGCCCGGAACACGATGCCCGACGACGAGCCCGTGATGATCTGGGCCGCGCACTACGCCGCGTCGACGCAGGGCCGGGGGCTCGACCGCGTGGCGCTCGCGCCCTCGACGGGCCTCGAATACCTGCCGCGCGATCGCGCGAAGGCCAAGATCGAGGCGCTGGCCGAGGCCGCCCGGAAGGCGTCCATCACGGACCCGGAGGAGCTGGCCAAGCAGATCGACCCGCGCGCGGTCGACATCCGCAGCGCGGCGCTCGGTCGCTACGCGCCACCGTCCGAGCGTCCCGGCGGCGCCAGCCCGAACGCAGCATCCGCGGCCGCCGCCGCGCAGAGGAGCGAGCGATGAGCAACGGACTGTGGACCACCTCGGTCGGGTCGTTCCCGAAGCCGCCCGAACTGATCCGGGCGCGCGCCGAGCACGCGGCCGGGCGCCTCGGCGACGACGAGCTGCACGCCCTCGAACGCCGCGCGACCGAGGACTGGATCCGGTTCCAGGAGGAGATCGGCGTCGACATCCTCGTCGACGGGGAGATGTACCGCGGCGACATGGCGACGTACTTCGCCGAGGAGCTGACCGGGTTCGAGATCGGCGGCCTGGTGCGCAGCTACGGCAACCGGTACTACCGCAAGCCGATCGCGGTCGGCGGGGTGCGGCGGACGCACCCGATCACGCTCGAGGCGTGGAAGTTCGCCCAGTCGCTGACCGAGCGACCCGTGAAGGGCATGCTCACCGGTCCGTACACGATCGCCGACTGGAGCTTCGACGAGCACTACGGGTCGCGGCGGGAGTTCGTGCTCGACCTCGCCCGGGCGATCCACGAGGAGGCGATGGATCTCGCCGCGGCGGGGGCGCGCTTCATCCAGGTCGACGAGCCGGCGGCGTCCGCCCGGATGGACGAGCTGCCGCTGGTGGCCGAGGCGATGGCGATCGTGACCGACGGGCTCGACGCTCACGCGATCACGCACATCTGCTACGGCGACTTCATGCAGGCGTACCCGACCATGCTCGACATCCCGGTCGACCAGGTCGACCTCGAGATGGCGAACTCGGGCTACGACCTGCTCGAGCGCTTCCGGGACGTCCCGTTCACGAAGTCGATCGGGCTCGGGGTGGTGGATGTCCACAGTCACCGCATCGAGACAGTCGACGAGGCCGCCGACGGGATCCGGCGCGCGCTCGACGTGCTCCCACCCGAGCGCATCTTCGTCGACCCCGACTGCGGGCTGAAGACCCGCACGGTCGAGGAGGCCCGCGAGAAGATGCGCGTCGTGGTCGAGGCCGCGCGGCGCGTTCGCGAGGAGCGCGGGATCGGCGACTCGCTGCCCGACGCGGGGCCGACGCCAGGCCGGACGCTCGGCGCGCCCCGGCCCGCCGGCGCCTGACCCTCGTCGCCGCCGGCTGGATCGCCGCCGCGGTGCGAGGCAACCGGACGCACCTGCCTGCCGCCACCGCGAGCCCGTGGAGCTGATCGCCCGGGCGGTCGGACCGCTCGCGACCAACGTGTACCTGCTCGGCGACCCGGCGTCGCGCGAGGCGCTGGCGATCGACGCCGCGATCCCGAGCGCAGTGTGGATCGGGGAAGCGCTCGAGGCGCGCGGTTGGGCGCTGAAGCTCGTCGTCAGCACGCACCGGCACTGGGACCACGTCGGCGACAACGCCGCGCTGCAGGCTGCCACGGCCGCTCCGATCGCCTGCCACCCGCTGGACCGGGACGGCCTCGAGCACCCGGAACCGCTCTTCGCGCCGTTCCCGGTCCCGCCGTCCGTGCCGGCCGTCGAGCTCGCGGAGGGTGACGAGATCCGGTTCGGATCGATCATGCTGCGGGTCCTCCACACGCCGGGCCACACCGACGGGTCCGTGTGCCTCCTGGCGCACGAGCAGGGGCTGCTCTTCGCGGGT
>JAJYGO010000068.1 GCA_021785115.1 Chloroflexota bacterium
ATCGGCGCGAGGGCCGCGCGGGGGCCCCTGCTGGTGTTCCTCGACGCGGACTCCCGGATGGCGCCGGACCTCCTGGCCAGGATCATCGGGCGCGCCATGAACGGCGCGCCCGCCGGCTGCATCCGCCTCGTCGCCGACTCGGGGGACGCCATCGACCGCGGCTTCTTCGCGCTCATCGAGGTCGGCAAGCGCGCCTTCGCCATCCGGGCCAACATGCTCTACTGCCGGCGCGACCTGTTCCTCGAGGCGGGCGGCTTCGACGAGCGCCTCCAGCACGCCGAGGACCGCGACCTCCTGGTACGCCTGCAGCGGCGGGGTCTCGTGGTCACGCACGTGTCCGACAGCTGGATCGCCACGTCGCCGCGACGCCTGCACGAAGGGCCGGCGAGGGTCGGTGTCGCGCGCGTGCTGGGCCGGTGGGCGCTCGGGCACGCCGGCTTCTGGCGAGAGCGGCCGTACTGACCGACGCCCCGGCGGGGCAGCGCTCGCCGTCGCCCGCGCGCCAGCCCGGGTGCCGCCGCCGGCAGCGGCCCCGGCGCCTGTCAGCGCGGGGCGGGCGGCTGGATCCGGAACACCGGGTGGTCGGCCGGGTCGGGGAGCATCTCCATCGAGCGCCGGCAGTTGCAGGTGATCGTGTCGGCGTAGGTCTTCACGACCGCGTCCCGCTCCGTGCCGTCGAGCTCGACGACGTGGATGTGCTCCAGGCGGCGACGCGTCCGCAGGTCGGCCTCGCCGGCCGCGCGCAGGTTCCGCACCCAGTGCGTCTCGCCGCGGGGCGAGACGAGGTAGCGCGTCCCGTGCCATTCGAAGGGCGGGTCCATCGGCACCTGGAGGGACTTGCCCGTCCTCCGCCCCCGCACCACGAGGACGGGCTTCCGACCGACGGCGATCGCGATCGGGTTGAAGACTCGCCTCAGGAGCGCGCTCGGCCGGACATAGGGCCTCGGACGACCGCCGGTCCCGGCCCGTCCGCCAGTCTCGAGACGCCCGTAGATTCCCATCATCCGCCTCCTTCTGCGGGGGCTCGAGCCAATCGAGCCCCTCACGGGCGGTGGCGGCCGGGCTCCCGCCACTAAGCCGCCGACGCCGCCCTGATGAACTCCGCGATCGCGGCGGTCCCGGCCTCGGGCTGCTCCACCAGGACCATGTGCCCCGCACCGGTGATCGTCACGAGGCGGGCGCCGGGGATCACCCGCTGCGCCTGCAGCGGGTCGTTGTGGGCCTCGTCCAGCCCGGCCAGCTCGTCCTCGCCGGAGATGAGCAGGGTCGGCGCCTGGATCCTCGCGAGCAGTTCCGGCGGATTGCCGGGATGGCCGAAGACCTCGCGGAGCATCGGCATCGCCTCCGGCACCACCTGGGCGAGGAACCGCTGTCGCCACTGCTCGCGGTCGCGCTGGCGCGCCGGATCAGCCATGAAGGTCGCCCCGAACATGTTCCGCATGACCTGCTCGGCCACGCGCCGCCTGACCGCGGCGCCGACGGGCCCCAGGGGGTGGCTGGCGCGCACCATCCAGCCCAGAAGGTCGATCTGCCGCAGGTCCGCGCGGGAGACTCGGCGCGTGCTCAGCCCGATCAGGACCAGAGAGCGCACGCGGTCCGGGTGGCGAGCCGCCAGTCGCACGCCCACGAACCCGCCGACCGACGCCCCCACCCAGTGGCATCGGCCGATGTCCAGCTGGTCCAGCAGGGCGAGTGCATCGCGGTAGAGGCTCTCGGTGCCCAGCAGCTCGCGCGAGGGCTGCGGGACGCCGAAGCCGCTGTCCCCCTGGCCGCGGTGGTCGTATCTGATGCACCGATAGTCGCGGGCCAGCGTGGCGATCGGTGGATCGAACAGCCCGCGATTGGTGAACAGGGCCGGTGAGAACACCACCGTCTCAGGCCCGACTCCGACCTCCTCGACGCGCAGGCGGGCGCCGTTGACCATGGCGGTCCACTCCCGCCGCGATCCCCGCGGATCAGGGGGCCGGCCATCCTCGGCCGGCGGCTCGACACCGGCCCGATCCAGCAGCTGCTGCATCGCTCACCCCTCGCCAGGCGGGTCGGGTTCGCCAGTGGCTCGGCGCGGCCCCGGCGGCCAGGGCATGGGCCGCGCGTCATGGCCCCCACGCTGACGCCACGATCGGACAGGACGGCGTCGACGCCAAGAGGCCTCCGTCACGAGCCTGTGCCGCGCCGGGCGCGTCGGGGGCTCCGGCCGACGGGGCACGCGCAGCGGGGGCGGTGCCGAACGGGCACCGCCCCCGCCTTCAACGGTCGCAGTCGCTGACGGGCCTACCTGGCCGTCCCCGGCTGCGCCGAGTGTCGGCCGCGTTCAGCCGCCGCGGCTCACTTGCCGCCGTGGCCCCCGCCACCGCCCGTCACGACGATGGTGAGGGAGACCGTGTCGGGGCCATCCGAAGCGGTGGTGTACGTACCAATGTCCACGCCGGTGATGTCGACGGACGGCAGCACGAACGTGATCTCGTACCGTCCGGCGTTCGTGACCCTCAGGTTGTAGCCGTACACCACCTTGCCGGTCGCGTTGATCTCGGCGGTCGGGTTGGTGCCCGGCTCGACCACGTACGCCTCGGTGGCGAGATTCTGGACGCTGAAGGTGACGCCTGCGTCGAACACGCGAGCGGGCAGTGCCTCGGCGGTCGCGGTCCAACCTGTCTGGATGCCCTCGGGATTGAGCACCGCGGTCGCGAGCGTGCCGTAGGCCGACTCGCGGTCGAGCTTGGACGGTTCCAGCTTGAGCACGGTGTAGCCCTGCATCGAGATGTCGTCCACCCACGGGGTGATCTCGTCAGGACCAGCCACCTGGTTCATCAGGCCCAGCTCGACGCGGATCGGGCTGCCGGCCTTCAGCGTGGCGTCGCCCCCCAGGTTGTCGCCCCACTCCGCCCTCGCATTGGCGGAGGTGGCGGTGACGCACGGTGCCTGCCACTTGCTGACGCCCTGGACGTAGTAGTAGCCGGCCAGCTCGTAGCCGGTGAGCGGCGTGCCCGTCGGCGGGACGAGCGCCGTCCCGCACGTCACCCCGGTGAAGCCGCCGCCGATCATGATCGTCGGCACCGACAGGTTGTTGGCGAGGGTCTCGCCGCCGGGCTTCCCGCCCGGGCCCTTGGCGAAGACGCTCGATGTGACCAGTGCGGCGCACAGCATCGCGCCGACGATGACCGTGAACACCGTTCGTCGAGTCATCTCGCGATCCCCATCTCCCCTCGGCGATCAACGTCGCCGACCGACCGCCCTCCGTCTGGGACGGCAAGGCCTAGGATGTGATCGGGATTCCCGACTGTCGTCACCGGAACCGGTGATTCGAGCGCCGTCTCGGGCGGTAGGGCCGACTTGCAGAAGCGCCCCCCAAGCCCGGCAGGCACCTCGCGGGCGGGCGTTCGTGACCTCGGCCACTGGATGGCGGCGTCGGCTCGTGGCGTGATAGCCGCACGCGGGGGCGCTGACGCGCGGCCCATGCCCCGGCCGCCGGGACCGCGCCGAGCCACTGGCGAGACCGGCCCGCGGCAGAGGTCCTGGGGCGGAGTGCGCCATGGAGTCCGAGGGTCGTGGCGGCGGGCGCGAGGACGACTCGCGGCTGCGTCGCGGCGAGACGAGGCGTGTCCGGGCAGGCGCCGACGGCCGGGACGAGGAGCCGATCATGGACGGCGTGGTGACGCTGGCAGTCGGGGATGCCCACCAGCTGCGGCTGGGCAAGGACCGGATCGTCTACGCGGGCATGCCGAGCCCCGACGTGTTCTCGATCGTCGAGCTGCGGTGGGAGTTCTTCTACCGCGGCTTCGCTTGGAACCTGTTCTTCCCCAAGGAGGAGCGGCGGATCCGGATCGACGGGGTCAACCTGCTGGTCGAGCAGGTTGCCGCGCACGACATCACCCTCCGCGGCTGAGCGGGCGCCGGCGCGCGGCGCCGTGGGGCGCGCGGGGCCGATCGACCGGCCGCCGCGCGCGATCAGGGGAGCGAACCAGGAGACGGCCTGGCCTGCGGCCTCGCTCAGGCGTGGACCGGGACCGTCGCCTCCGCGAGCGCCTTGAGGTCCTGGAGCATCTGGCGCGTCTGCCGCTCGATCCAGGCCCGGCTCATGAGGTCCTTGACGAACCCGGGCAGGTGCGCGGGCATCTCGTAGTCGCTCTCGAGGGTCACGAGGGTCCCGGCGCCCTCCGGCTCGAAGCGCAGGTAGGTGTCCATCGGGCCCATGTCGGTCGTCCGCTCGTGGTAGAGGCGCAGGGGCACGACCTCGACGACCGCGCTGGTCGCCTTCATCTCGTGGCCCATGATGCGTCCGACCTGGGTGTAGGTCGTGCCGACCTTGTCCAGCGGCCCGCTGAAGTCGGAGAACTGCATCCGGGGCTGCCAGTCGGGCCAGTGCGAGGTGTCCAGGCAGAACGCCCAGACATGCTCGACCGGCGCGTCGATGTGGATCGAGTCCTGCATGTGCTGCATGACCCACCTCCGGGTAGCGGCGGGTCGGGTTCGCCAGTGGCTCTGCACGGCCCCGGCGGCCACGGTCTGGGCCGCGCGTCAACGCCTCCCGCGAATGTGGCAGTCTGGGCCGCGCCGATGTCGGCGCCAAGGGGCATGGGTCGCGAATCGACGGCAGCCCCGAACGCTAGGCCCGCCCGCGCAGCGAGCCGAACCCGCCGGGCCACGCCGTGTCACCCTGTCTCGGGGCCGACCTGCAATCCACGCATCCCGGAGCGCCGTATCTGCGCGGTTCCCCATCGACCGAACCAGGAGCGCACCACATGGACTTCGCCGACTTCGACGCCCTGTCCTTCGACTGCTACGGCACCCTGATCGACTGGGAGGCGGGGATCGCCGCGGTGCTCGGGCCGTGGGCGCGCGCCCGGGGCCTGGCGCTGGCCGACGAGGACCTGCTGCTCGCGTACTCGGCGCACGAGGCGGCCGCCGAGGCCGAGCACCCGACCGCGCTCTACCCGGAGATCCTCGCGCGCTCGATGCGCGCCCTGGGCGCGCAGCTCGGCGTCCCGGCCAGCGATGCAGAGGCGGCGGCGTTCGGCGCGTCGGTTCCCGACTGGCCGGCCTTCCCCGACAGCCACGACGCGCTCGACCGCCTGGCCAGGCGCTACCGGCTGATCATCCTGTCCAACGTGGACCGCGCCTCGTTCGCCGGATCCAACCGCCGTCTGGGCGTGACCTTCACCAGCATCCTCACCGCGCAGGACATCGGCTCGTACAAGCCGTCGCCGCGCAACTTCGGGGCCCTGGCGGCCGAGCGGGCCCGCCTGGGCATCCCCGAGGGCCGGCTCCTCCACGTGGCCCAGAGCCTGTTCCACGACCACGTGCCGGCCAAGGCGGCGGGCCTGCCCACGGTGTGGATCAACCGCCGCCACGCCAGGCCCGGCTGGGGCGCCACGCCCGAGCCGCCGGCACCGGTCAGCCCCGACTGGACGTTCACCTCGATGGCCGAGTTCGCCGACGCGGTTGACGCCGAGCGGGGTTGAGGCGCAGTGTCGACCGGCGGCCCGGAGGCGCGCCCGCCAGGGCTCCTGTCGGGCCGTCCCATGCAGCGCCAGGCCCGCCAGGCGGCCCGGAGTGGACCGAAGGCCGGGTTATTCGCTACCATAGGGCAATAATTGCACTACAGCATGCAAGGAGGTGCCCTATGCTCCAGGTCACGCCCGCCGCGACCAAGCATCTCGTTCGCGTGCGCAAGGAGAGGGGAATCGGCCCCGAGGCCGGGGCGCGTTTCGTGTCCAAGGGCGCCGGTGTCGGCCTGACCTTTGCGCCCGCCCCGGAGCCCGGCGACGGTGTCGTCGAGGGGTCGGAGATCCAGATCTACGTTGCGCCGCAGATCAGCGACCGGCTGAGCCGTTCGCAGATCGACGTGTCCGAGAAGGACGGCAAGCTGGGGCTCGTGCTCCGGCCGCAGCCCCGGGCCAAGAGGTCCGACGCCTAGCCCCATCCCGCACCAACAGCCCTCGGGGGTGGTCCGCGTCGCTGGGCGATCCAGATTCGCCGCGGCCGGCGCCAGGCAGTAGTCTCCGATCGGTGGCGGCGGCCTGACGGCCGGCGCCGCCGTGTTGTGTTGACCGCTTCGCCTCCCGGCACCGTGTCCGGGGGCGCGCGCGCCGCCAGAGACCTTCCTGCCAGATGACCGCCTCGCCTCCCGCAGCTGCCGCGTCCGGTGCGACCGGCCTTGCGGATCGGGCCCCGGCGTGGTCGCTGGCGGTGCTGTCCATGACGCTGATCCAGGCCGGCGCCGCTCTGTCCACCGGCCTGTTCGGCGCCGTGGGGCCGCTCGGCACCGCCTGGCTCCGGCTGTGCGCCGGCGCCGCGATCTTCCTGGCGCTGCGTCGCCCGCGCCTCCGCGGGCGCACGCGCGGCGAGCTCATGGGGGCGCTCGGGCTGGGGGTCACCTCGGGCCTGATGAGCATGGCCTTCCTGTCTGCGCTGGCGCGGATCCCCCTCGGGACGACGGTGGCCATCGAGTTCCTCGGGCCGCTGACCGTGGCGGTGGCCGGGACGCGCCGCCTGCGGCGGCTGGCATGGCCGCTCCTCGCGCTGGGCGGAGTCCTCGCGCTCACCGAGCCCTGGACCGGCGCGGTCGACCCGCTCGGCATCGCGTTCGCCGCCGCGTCCGCAGTGGGCTGGGGCTCGTACATCCTGCTGACATCCCGCGTGGGCGACCGGTTCGAGGGCCTCGAGGGCCTGTCCGTGACCATCCCGGTGGCCGCCGCCACGGCCACCCTGGTGGCGGCCCCCGACACGGTGGCGCGCGTGACGCCCCTGATCGTCGCGGCGGCCTTCGGCCTCGCCCTGCTGATGCCCGTCATCCCGTACTCGCTCGAGCTGCTCGCCCTGCGGCGGCTCACCACATCGGCCTTCGGCACGCTCATGGCCCTCGAGCCCGCCATCGCGATGGCGATGGGCGCCGTGGTCCTGGCGCAGGTGCCGGCGCCGCTCGAGGTGGCCGGCGTCGCGCTTGTCGTGGTCGCTGGCATCGGTGCCACCCGCGGCGGCTCTCGGCCCGGCCCGCGTGAGCCGGTGGCGATCCCGCTCATCGACTGACGGCGGACGAGGCCGCCGCCCACGTCCGTGCGGGAGCGTCGGGGGTGGCGGCGCCGCCCGCCGGCGACCTGCCGCGCCACCTGGGCGCCGGATCGCGCGACGCAGGGAGGACGCGCCGGGCCGCCGGTCTGCGGCAGTCTTCCGGGAGTCGCTGATAATCGCGGCATGCCGCCGAGATACCCCTGGATCCTCTTCGACGCCGACGACACCCTGTTCGATTTCGGGCGTGCCGAGAGCGAGGCGCTCCGAGACGCCTTCGAGGCGCAGGGCGTGCCCTTCGACCCGTCCTGGCTGCCGGTCTACCAGCGCGTCAACGCCGAGGCGTGGCGGGCCCTCGAGGCCGGGGCCGTCACCCCCGACCGGCTCCGGGTCATGCGCTTCGAGCGCCTCGAGGCCGAGCTGGGAGTCGCCATCGACCCGCCGTCCTTCAGCAGCGAGTACCTCCGCCGGCTGGCGATGCACGCCCCGCTGGTGGACGGCGCCGTGGCCGTCGTGGCGGCGCTGCAGCCGCGACATCGGCTCGCGATCATCACCAACGGCCTCGCCGACGTCCAGCGGCCGCGGCTGGCCCGCTCGCCGCTCCAGCCGGCGTTCGAGCACGTCCTGATCTCCGAGGAGCTGGGCGCGGCCAAGCCGGACCCGGCGTTCTTCGAGATCGCCTTGGCGCGCCTGGGCCGCCCGGCGCCCGAGGAGGTGCTCGTGGTCGGGGACAGCCTGAGCTCCGACATCGCGGGCGGGGCGGCCGCGGGGCTGGACACCTGCTGGTTCAACCCGGCCGGGCGGCCGCGGGACCACGGCCCGGCCGCCACCTACGAGATCCGC
>JAJYGO010000046.1 GCA_021785115.1 Chloroflexota bacterium
CGAGGGTCCTCCGCAGAAACGCATCCTTCCGCACCAGGCGATCGATGTCGGCCGTATCGCTCTTCCTGGACCGGTCCTTGACTTCGCAGAGCCAGACCTCATCCGTCCCGAAACAGGCGTCGAGCTCAACCGAAGACGGGTAGCCGAAGACCTCGCCGCCGGCGTCATCGGCCATGATCCGGCGGACGTTCGACCCGTCGGGGAGGGCGATGCTTCCGGTGATGCCGAGCCGCTTGCCGTCGATGACCTGACCACCGAAGGTGCGGATCAGGTCACGAACGTAGCCTTCGACAACCAGGCCCCGGTCCGCACGGTCGGCGAGCCACCGTTCCTCGAACCGCTTGATAGCCCGCGACACACGCGCCTCGTTGACGAGGTCAGCGGGCGCCTCGGGGTCCTGCGACCGCACCAGCCAGAAGCCGAAGACCGGGTCAACCAGCGAGACCCTTGTGCCTGCTCGCTGCACGACCCCGATGCGCTCCAGTTCGCGGACGTAGCCCCAGGTGTTCGACTCGTGCGGCAGTCCGATCTCACGTGCCAGGTCGAGGACCGATGCGTCTCGGTGCTGGGCGAGCTCGAGAACGAGCCCGCGGAGCGCCGGGATGCGTGCCACGATCGAGTCCCAGGTCTCCTGGCAGGCAATCGAGATGCTGCCGGTCGCGGTGGAGACCGACTCCAGCAGTGACCGGTCGATCAGATCGGGCGTGACTGCGCTGTCCAGCCGAGCCGCCATCCCGGCGGCCGCACGGCACACGACGTCGACGTAGAAGGGGTGCCCGGATGCCAGGACATCGACGCGGTCGGCGGCCTCGTCGGCATAGTCGACACCCAGATCCTCCCACACGGCCCGAGCAAGACGTCGTGCGTCGGCGCTGTCGAACGCCGCGACCTCGATCAGGTCGAAGCGCCCCATGAGCGGGCCGGACCCGAGCACCTCCATCATGAGGCGGATGCTGGAGCCGGTGACGATCCATCCGACGTGCTCGCGTCGTTCGATCGCAGGCCGGAGGGCCGCCAGGATGCGTCCCTGGTCGCTCTTGCCGATTGGCCCGCGTCCCGCGCGGAACGGCGGGTATGTCGCCAGGTCGACGATGTGCTGGAACTCGTCGGCGAGAACGACCACCGGCGTCCCTGTCGCATGTGCGGCCGCCTCCGGGAGCCGGATCGCGGTCGTAAACAGTTGGTGGCCGTCGGGCCGTGCCGTGTTGCGCAACCGCAGCGCGTCCACGACGAGTTCGCCGAGTCCAGGGGCAACGGCAGCAGCAGCAGCAGCCATCTGGGCTTCCGTAGGAGCCTCGGGCAGGGGCCTGTGGCTGGCGTGCCGCAGGAACCCCGCCGTGACCCCTCGCACCATCTCGAGCAGGAACGTCGGCAGCGTGGACGCGGCAGAGTCCACGGCGATCTCGACGGTCGCCACGGCGCCCGTCGCCGCGGCCCGATCGCGGAAGTCGGTGAGGAGCCGGCTCTTCCCGATCCGGCGAGGGCCGACGAGCGCGAGGTGGCGCTCGGTCAGCTCTCGCTGCACGTCCGCCGCGAGGAAGTCCATTCGGTGACGTTCGGCGAATCGGTTGACGAAGGGCATGAGGCCACGATAGGTGCCGGAGCCGCATCTGTCAACCTTTATACTATAAAGGTTTATAGTCTGAACCTATTGGCGGCCGGCCGACCGGCGCGGAGAGGTTCATCGCGCTCGGTGCGCACGGGACTCCCCGCCAGCGCAGCCAGTCGAGGTAGTCGAGGCACGCGGCGCGGAGACCCGGAGATAGAGGCCATGGGGACAGTGGCGATCGCGCTGAAGGACCTTCGCCACGCCTGCCGCCGACCCATACGTGTCGACGACGGTTCCCGTGACGACGAGCAACCCGAGCACGCCCGGCGTGCCCTTCTTCACGTACGTGTCGACGATCGTGGCAGGCGCCGACGGGCTCACGGGCACGGTACGCAGGGCCGACGGGCAACCGGCCGCCGGCGCGGACGTACGGCTTCTGCAGGTCTACGACGAGGGGATCTACGCGCAGACGACGACCGACGCCGCCGGCCACTACGAGCTCGCCGCGCCGGCCGGGATCTACCAGGTGGCGTTCGTCTCGTCCCTCGACGAGCCGCCCATCGTGGGCGGCCTGAACGTCTATCACGACGTGGGTTACTGGCTGCTGACCCTGGCGACGGGCGGCACGACGCAGCTCGACTGGGTGCTCCCCGAGGCCTCCATGACGGGGACCTGCACGAAGACCGACTGCAAGGTGCACGTCTCCCTGGCAGGCTTCGGCGCTCTCAACCCGGTGGACGTCCACCTCGTCGGCCTGGGCATTCCGGGCTCGGAGCTGCAGCTGGGCACGCTCACCGCCGACCGATGGGGAGCGGCCAAGGGTGCTTTCCGGTTCGAGCGGCCGGCGACCACCGGTGACTACTACGTGGCGGTCGTGACGGGCGCCTTCGACTTCTACATCGGCATGACGAACAGCGAGGTGGGCCTGGACGTCCCGTGATGAAGACGGAGGCAGGCAGCGTGGTCGCGCACGCGCGCCGGTGCGGCACGGCGCGCCGCGCCACGGGTTGACGCAGCGTCAAGTCGAGGGCGTGCCGAGGGTGCGAGCGAGGGCGGGAGACATGGGCGAGCGGCCTGGGCGGCGGGGCGTCGGCGTCGGACGGCCCTGGCTCGCGCTGCTGACGACGATCGTGCTGGCCGGGTGCGCGAGCGCATCGTCTGCGACCGAGAACCCAGCGGCCAGATCGTCACCCGCGCCGCGTCCCGTCCCGACGCTCGCCGGGCCTCCGGCGACCACCCCGACGCCGATCGGCCTTGCCGGGCCCCCGTCGGCCCGGGTCCCCGCCGACGCAACTCCAGCTCCCACCGGGGGCTCCACGCCCTGGCCGATCGAGGGATCGACTCCCATCCCGGTCCCCGGCATCCAGCCCGATCTCGGGCCATCCACACTGGTGCCGGGGCCCTGCCCACTCCCGGACACGTACACGGTCGCGGCCGGGGACACGCTGTACGCGATCGCCCGACGCCACGCAGTCACGGTCGCGCAACTTCTGCTGGCGAACCCACAGATCGAGGATCCGAACCGGATCTCGATCGGCGACCGGATCACGATCTCTCCCGTCGACCTCGGTACGCCGGGCGGGTCGTGGAGTTACGCGAGCGACATCAATGCACGGGGCCAGGTCGTCGGCGCGTACGACACGCCCTCTGCCGTCCGCCCCGTTCTCTGGCAGGACGGGGCGATGACCGACCTCGAGACGCTCGGGGGCAGCTGGGGGAGCGCGCGCGACATCAACGAGGCGGGCCAGATCGTCGGTGAGAGCGGGACCGCGGCGGGCGACCTCCACGCGACGCTGTGGCAGCACGGCAGGGCGATCGACCTCGGCACGCTCGGCGGGACCGAGAGCATGGCCACCGCGATCAACAACCGCGGCCAGGTCGTGGGGTGGGGCGACACGCAGCGGGCCGACGGGTCCGGCGTTCAGCGCGCGTTCCTCTGGCAGGACGGCACGCTCACCGACCTCGGGTCGCTCGCCGGGGGCACCACCAGGGCCATGGGCATCAACGATCGCGGGCAGGTCGTCGGCGCCAGCGTAAACGCGGTGGGCCAGGAGCACGCCTTCCTCTGGCAGGCCGGCACGATGACCGACCTCGGCACGCTCGGAGGGGCCCAGAGCACCGCCTATGGCATCAACGAGCGCCGTCAGGTCGTCGGCACCAGCCTGACTGCGTTGGGACAGAAGCACACGTTCCTCTGGCAGGACGGACGGATGGCTGACCTCGGCGGGGCGGTCGTCCGGGCCCTGAGCGACTCGGCGGCGGTGAATGACTGCGGGCAGGTCGTCGGGACGATCGAGCTTCCGGACGTCCCCGCGACCGGCCAGGCCTACCTCGCGGGGCATGCCGTCCTCTGGTACCGCGGTCCCCACTGGCCCGCGCCGTAGCCCCGACGTGGCCCCCCGGGGTACCGACGCGCCGGGACGACCCGCAGACCGGCGGGACAGCCCGCGCCCCCCGCGGGACCGGAGGCGGGGACCATCCGCCGGCTGCCCGGTGGCCCGCGCGGCCGCGCGGCCGCCCCCCTATGCCGCGCGGCCCGGGTCGGCCTCCTCGCACGCGGGGCCCACGAGGTGCAGGTCGGCGCCGCCGCGGGCGGCGTGCCGCGCGTCGGCGCTCGCCCAGATGCTCTGGCCCACCAGCGAGGCCACGTGCTCGGGGGTGGGGTGCATGTAGCGCACCGCGGAGCGGGGGGACTTGTGGTTCAGGCGCTCCATGACATCGGCCACCGTGCCGTGCTGGCCGACCTGCGTGCCGACCATGTGGCGGAAGCGGTGGAACCCGAACCGGCCGGCGCCGCCGGCGCCGCGCCAGCGCCGCCCGAGCATCTGGTACATGCCGTCGCCCCCCAGCGCCCCGCCCGGAAGCGGCGCGCGGCCGCCGTGCGGCCGCGGGTCCGACAGGAAGAGGGCGCCGAGATCCGGGCGGCCGTGGCGGGCGTGCCCGGCGGCGAGCGCGGGACGCCCCTCCGCGAGGTAGCGGGCGAGGCACGCCACGGCCGGGGGGTTGAGCGCGATGATGCGGTCGCGGCGGTTCTTGGGCCCCTTGATCACGAGCCGCGCCGCGGCCAGCTCGACGTGCGAGACCCGCAGGCGGGCGAGCTCGGCGGTGCGCATCCCGGTGTCGCCGTCGAGCGCGACGATGGCCCGGTCGCGCAGCGCCATGGGGCGATCCCCCGCGATGCCGGCGAGGATGTGGACGAAGTCCTCCACGCTGGCCGTCTTGGCGGGGGTCTCCTCGACGGTGGGGATGAGCGGGTCGACGGTCAGGTCGAACGGGCACGCCGCGAGTCCGTGCCGCAGGACGAAGTACTTGAACAGCGTGCGCAGGGGACGCAGGTAGCCGCTCACCGTGGCGGGCGCCATGCGGGCACCCGCGAAGCGGACGCGGCCCGGATCGAGCGGCTCGCGCACCTGGAGCCAGTCGGTGTAGGCGGTGAGCAGCTCGGGCGAGAGGACCGCCACCACCGCGGGGTGGGGGAGGGTGCACCCGGGAGCGGCGCAGTACTCGACGTGGTGCCGGGCGAGGAAGTCGCGGAAGGCGGCGAACGCGCTGCGGTAGCGGCGAGCCGTGTTCTCGCTCTTGACGCGGGTCTTCTCGGCGAAGAAGGCGGCCTCGGCAACCTCGAGGGGGAGCGCCTCGGGGTGCGCCCAGTCGAGGGCGGGGATGGGCGGACGGACCAGTGGCATCGGGGTGCTCCGGCCGGCGAGGCGGCCGGGCGATTCTCGCCCGACGGGTGGTCATCCTCGCCGCGAGCACAACCCATGGGGTCGTGCTCAGGGAGTCAGGGGCGGCCCTCCCTGTCGTCAAGCCCCTCCGGCGACCGATTTCCTACGGTGCCGCTGGAGGGACATGCAGCTTGGAAGGCTGCCGCTCTGCCAACTGAGCTACTCCCGCCCGGGAGATACGCGGCCACCGGCTGCGCGTTCGGACGATAGCACGGCGGCGATCCCGGGTCGACGGCGGGGGCGCGGATGACGCGCTGCTACACCACGGGCTGCGACTTGACCCCATGGGCGCACGGCCCGGCGAGGCGCGAGTGGCGCGCGGGTCAGGCCACCGTCCTCACGGACCGAGAATCGTGAACCAGCCGCCCCCGAACTGGACGCTGACGGCGAACAGTCCGTACCGCCCCCCCACGCCAGCGGGCTGCCTTCGCGCTCGGCCACCTGGCGGGGCGCGTACACGAGCATCGCGCAGTACACGGCCGTGAAGGCGGCCAGGCAGCCGAGGGCCGGAGCGACCGCGGCGGGACTCGACAGCGCGGCCGCCCCGAGCCGGTCAGACGATGCGACCCCGCCGGTCACGGCAGCCACAAGGCTCCAGAAGAGGTTTCCCGCGGCACGGACGAACGGCGTGACGAGCGCACGGCGCAGCGTGGCCGGGAGCGGAGGCACGAGCACGCGCATGCCGACCATGATGCGCGCCGCCAGGACACAGAGCCCGAACACCTCCCACGGCGCGAGGCCGAGCGCGGTCACGCCGCCCGCGGCGACCAGCAGGAGCCCCCCCGAGAACGGGCCGACGCCCGCGCGGTCGAGCAACGACGGACCCGCCGTCGCATCGCCTGGAGGACGGCGCCCGGCCAGGCACGCGAGGGCGCCGAGGACGCCCGCGAGCAGGAGGAGCCCCTCGACGGGCCGGCCACCGTCGAACAGCCCTTTGGTCGCCTGGGCGCGACCGAGGAGCGGAGCGGCCAGCGCCAGGGTATCGCCCGCGATCCACGCCTCGCCCGCCTCGCCGACCGACCATCGGCCATCCTGCTCGTGGCCGCCGGGCATGGCCGTCCGGAGCGTTCCGTCGGGCGCGAACGTCATCGAGATCGGGCCGGCCACCCAGCCGCGGATCGCCTCCGTTGGCGAGGCGAGGGCGCCGGGGGACAGCGGCCGGTCCGGCAGACGCTCCAGGTTCATCACCTTGCGGCTCTGCGGCCGGAAGTAGACCCGGACGATCCCGGCCTCGGGCGCCGCCTGGGCCTCGGAGCGCGGGACCTCGAAGCTGCGCCCGGCGATGTCGAAGTAGTGCGTCGTGAGGCTCGATCCCCTGCTGCTGTTGGTGGTCATGGTTCGCTTCCCGAGGGTACCCTCCACCATCCCGACGCGGCCCTGCCTCAAGTCCCTCGCGAGCGGGTCCCGGGACGGCATGGCGTGCAGGGCACGGCCGCCGCCAGCACGAGGAACCCGACACCGAAGCCTGCCATCTCCGCCGACGGACGGTGGGTCGCCTACGTGGCCGGCAGTGGCGATGCGGCCGGCGCGAGGACGATCCGGGTCTGGGACCGCACGACGGGGCAATCGTCGTCACCGGGACCGCTCCGGGGATCGTGCGATCAGCCCGCCCCCTCCGCAGACGGCCGTTTCCTCGCCTTCCGCTCGGATGCGGCGCTGGTGCCGGCCGACACGAACCGGCTCCCGGACATCTACGTGCTCGACCGCCAGGCGGGCACCTTCGATCTCATCTCGACGGGAGTCGCTGGCAGGCCCGCGTTCCGCGGCACCGTCGGCCAGCCGTCGATCTCGGCCGATGGCCGGTTCGTGGCCTTCGCCTCCAGCATGATCGGGCTCGTCTCCGCGCAGGTCCCGGTCGGGATCACGCAGGTCTACCTGCGTGATCGTTCGGCGGGCACGACCGTGCTCGTCTCGGCGGCAGCCGACGGGAGCCCGGGCGATCGGTCGAGCCAGGAGCCGTCGATCAGCGGCGACGGATCGACGATCGCGTTCTCCTCGACAGCGAGCGCGTTCGTCGGAACATCGGGCCCCCAGGGGGTCTTCGTGTGGAGCGCCGCCGGCGGGGCGATCCAGGAGGCGTCCGTGAGCACCGAGGGCGCACAGCCGGACCGGTCGAGCCTTCAGCCGTCGCTGTCCGCCGACGGGCGGTACGTGGCGTTCGCCTCGTTCGCGACCGACCTCGTGCCGGGCGACACGAACGGCCTCGCCGACATTTTCGTGCGCGACCTCGTGCGCGGTCGAACGACCCGCGTGTCGGTCGGTCCGGGTCCGATCCAGGCCGCAGCGCCCTCCGCCGCCCTCAAGCTGGCTGGCAGCTTCGCGCCGGCCGCGTCGGTGGACGGCCGGTACGTCGCGTTCGAGTCCGACGCCGCGAACCTCGTGCCCGGCGACACGAACGGCGTTCGCGACGTGTTCGTGCGCGACCGCCAGCCAGCGATCGCGATCGCCCCGAACCCGCTGGACTTCGGCACCGTCGGACCGGGCGCCCCGGTCGCGCCCCGGGCGGTCACGTTGAGCAGCACGGGGGCCGGGACGCTCGACGTTTCCGGACTCGCCATCGCCGGCCCGTCCGC
>JAJYGO010000377.1 GCA_021785115.1 Chloroflexota bacterium
TGGCGCTGCGGATGGTGGCGGTACCGCCCAGCCAGTGCGCCTGGCGCACGAGGCCGAGCAGCCCCAGGTGTCCGTCATCCGCAGCCCTGGAGGCCGCGAGCGGGTTGAACCCACAACCGTCGTCCCTGACCTCGACAACCGCGCGGCTACCCCGGACCGCCAGCGACACGTCGATCCGGGCGGCGCGTGCGTGCCGCAACGCGTTGGTGACGGCCTCGCTCGCGGCTCCATACAGCGTCCGTTCGGTGGTCGGCACGAGCCGTGGCAGGCGACCACTCACGGTGATCTCCGGGGGCGGCGCCCCGTGGTCGTCACCGGCGCGCTCGTCCCGCAGAACCCGGATGCGCATCTCCAGCGCCGGCCCGAGCCCGAGCTCCTCGAGCCCGGGCGGCATCAGGCCGCGCAGCACGGCGCGGGCCTCCGCGATGGCGGTGGCCAGGTGTTCCGACGCCAGCTGGAGCTGCTCGTCGAGCGGGGCGTCCGGACGCGCCCGCGCGCGGGCCGCCTCCAGGTGGCGGTGCGCGGCCACCAGTGACTGCGCCGCGGTGTCGTGCAGGCGGTGGGCGATGCCGACGCGGGTCTGCTCCAGCTGCTCGAGCGCGTCACGGGCAAGGGCGTCGAACCGGCGACGGCTGCGGTCCAGCTCGCGCACCTGCCGCTGCGCGGCGTGGTAGAGCTCCTCGTATTCGTCCCCCGTCACGATCATCTGCGCCAGGGCCGCCGCAGTCGAGCGCCGCCGGACGGCGGCCATCTCGCGCGTCCGCACCCGCCAGGCGGTCAGCCTCGCCGGGTCACGCAGCGCCCGCGCCGCCGCGAGCACGGCACGGGGGTGCGCGTCGCCGGCAAGCCGCACGGCGTTCCGCAGCGTGGGGCCGCCAACGCGCACCCGCCGGGCGATGACGCTCGCCTGGCGAGGCGTGGGACGCGCGAGACGCAGGACCGCCACCTGGCGCCTGGAACCACGCGGCGCCGGGAAGGCGAGCAGCCCTACTCCTGCGGCGCAGCGGCCGCGAGCCGGCCGGCCCGTTGCCAGCACGCGTCGGACAACCGACTCCGGGCAACGGCGGCAGAAGGCCAGTCCGATGTCGTTGGTGCAGACGGCGGCGCAGAACGGGTCGGCATCCTCCCACCCTGCGACGAACAGGACGGCCGGCGATGCGGCACCGTCGACGGCTCCACCCTCCCAGAGCTCCGCCGACGCGAGCAGGTCGATGGCCTCCCTCGGCGCCTCCATGGATCCGTGAGTCTACGCGCCCCGGAAGGGGGCAGTTCGACGGTCCCATCCCGCCGGTACCATCCGCCGGCAGCTTTGCGGGTGGACCCCGATGTTGTCGCGGGCCCGGGCTGCCGATGCTGGTGCGCGTCGCCGATCGATACAGGGAGGTGGCGCATGAGTCTCTTCGACACGCTTCGCGTGGCCGGCTCGGGCCTCACGGCCGAGCGGCTGCGGATGGACGTCGCGGCCAGCAACATCGCCAACGCGGATACCACCGGCACCGCGTCCAG
Source organism: Chloroflexota bacterium (assembly GCA_021785115.1). The sequence continues at coordinate 1,507 of JAJYGO010000377.1, forward strand.
CGGCCCCTACCAGCCCGAGGCGGTGGTCTTCACGCCGTACCAGGTCGGGACGGACCCCGCCGCGCACGGTGTCATGGCCGCCGCCATCGTCAGCCCGACACCGGCCACGCGCCAGACCTACGACCCGGGCAACCCGGCGGCCAATGCGCAGGGGTACGTCGCGGCGCCCGCAGTGGACGTCGCCGCCCAGATGGCGGACCTGCTCGGCGCCTCGCGCTCGTTCCAGCTCGACGCGACGGTGGCGCAGGCAGCCAAGCAGAGCGCGCTGGATGCGCTCGACCTGGGACAGGCGTGACGATGGCGGGCATCGCCTCGGTCGGCGCGCTCGGCAGCCTTACCGCCACCGGCGGCGCGACATCGATCCTCGGTGGGGCAACGGCATCGGTCGGCGGTCCGGGGGCCCTCGACGGCCCTGGTGGCGCCACTGGGTCCGGCCAGCCCGGACCAGGCAGCGCCGACGGCTTCCTCGACTCGCTGAGCCAGGCGCTCAGCGGTCTCAACACTCAGCTTACAGATGCCAACCAGGCGATGGGCCAGTTCGCCGCGGGTGGATCGTCCGCCGATCTCGGGACCGTCATGCTGCAGATGCAGGAAGCGTCCCTCAGCCTCAACCTGGGGACGCAGGTCCGCAACGGACTGCTCGACGCGTACCGGCAGATCATGGCCCTCCAGGTCTGAGAGACACCCCCCGTGTCCGAGCTCGGCGGCCAGCTCCGCCATCTCGTCGCGCAGCTCTCGCTGGCGCAGCGGCTCTGGATCGTCGGCGCGGCGGCCGCGTCGGCGCTGCTCATGGTGGCGTTCGTCGCCATCGCCGGGCAGCCGGACTACCAGCCCGCCTTCACGCGTCTCTCGCCCACCACGGCCGGCGCCATCAGCGCCTCGTTGCGCACGGCCAAGATCCCCTTCCAGGTCACCGACGCGGGGGCCACCATCCTCGTGCCCACCTCACAGGTCTCCGCGGCCCGGGTGGCGGCTGGGACGGCCGCGTCGGCCGGCAGCGACACGCAGGGTTTCTCGCTCTTCGACAACACCGGACTCGGCATGTCGCAGTTCGACGAACAGGTGACCTATCAGCGCGCGTTGCAGGGCGAGCTCACGCAGACGATCGAGGCGATGGATGGGGTCGCGTCGGCCCAGGTCGCGATCGTCCCGGCACAGCAGGGTCTGTTCGCCAGCCAGGATCAGCCGGCCAGCGCATCGGTGATGGTGCAGATGCGCGATGGGCAGGCCCCGTCCGACGCGCTGGTGCGTGGCGTTGCCGCCACGGTGGCGGGTGCGGTGCCGGGACTCACCCCGGACAACGTGACTGTCGTCGACGAGGCGGGGCACGTTCTGGCGGGCCCCGGTGACACCGTGGGCACCGACGCCATGACAGCCCAGGCGCAGATCCAACGCGACGACGAAGCCAAGGTGGAGGAGCTCCTGGATCAGACGCTCGGCCCCGCCCACGCCGCAGTCTCGGTGGCGGCCACCCTCGACTTCGACAAGGTCCAGCAGCAGGTCACCACGTACACCCCTGTGAACACCGGCCAGTGGACGCCGGTCAGCGTGCAACGCAGCACCGAGACGTACACGGGCAGCGGCGCGGCGACCGCCGGTGGAATCCCGGGTGCCGAGTCGAACGTGCCTGGCCTCGTCACCTATCCAGGCGTGCCACAGGCGACCGCGGCTCCCGCGGGCTCGTCGCTGCCCGGCGCTTCGGCAGCGCCCACACCGAGCGTGGCGCCCACACCGTCCGCATCGCCGATCGCGAGCGCTGGTCCCACCGCATCGCCGGCCTACAGCAAGACCCAGGAAACCGTCAACTACGACCTGTCGCAGACGGTCGCGAACATCGTGAAGCAGCCTGGCTCGATCGAGCGCCTGAGCGTGGCCGTCCTGGTCGATCAGCAGGCGCTCAACGGGATCAACCCGGACGTCCTCAAGCAGAGCATCGCGGCGGCCATCGGCGTCGATCCCACCCGTGGCGACGTCGTCTCGCTGACGGCGGTCCCCTTCGCCAGGCCCCTCGCCACATCCGCGGGGCCCTTGCCGCCGGGCGCGTTGCAGCAGGCCGGCAGCATGGTGCCGAGCGCACTCGGCATCCTGATCGGACTCGCCCTGCTCTTCGTGTTCTGGCGCAACACCCGGGCGCTGCGCCGGCGTGGCGAGGAGATTACCGTGCTCGGGGCGCCGGGCCTGCGCGAACTCGGCGCTGGCACGGCCAACGCGGCCATCGGAGCGATGCCCGAAGCACCCGAGCTGGCCGAGGGCAGCCCGCATGCGAGGGTGCAGCAACAATTGCGCACCGTCGCCGACCAGCGCCCCGACGCCCTCGTGAACCTCATGAACCAGTGGCTCATCGATGAGGCCGGGCGGCGATGAAGGCGCTGGCCGAGCCCGACGACGGGGCGCGCAAGGCCGCCGCGCTGCTGATCGCGCTGGGAACCACGGCGGCCGCCAGGCTGCTGGCCCTCATGCCCCCGGAATCGGTGGAGCGCGTGGCCGGCGAGCTGCTGCAGATGCCGCACCTCGACGCTGAGACCCGGGACACCATCCTCGAGGAGTCCTACGTCGGCGTCTTCCAGGACGTGGGCGCGCTGTCGGGCGGCGAGTCTTACGCGGTGCGGGTCTTTGCCGAGGCCTTCGGGGAGGACCGCGCCCGCGTCCTGCTCACGAAGGTGCGCGAGGCGCAACAGGAACAGCCCTTCGAGTTTCTCCGCAGCGCCGACCCCATGCAGGTGGCGGAGTTCCTGACCATTGAGCACCCCCAGACGATTGCGCTGGTCCTCGCGCACCTCGACGCACGGCACGCGGCCGCCATCCTCATGCAGCTGGAGCCAGGCCTGCAGGTCGATGTCGCGCAACGCATCGCGCTGATGGAGCAGACGACTCCCGAGATGATCGCGCTCGTCGAAGACGGGCTCCGCCGCCGTCTCTCCTCGCTGGTCACCGAGACCACGGCGGTCGGCGGCGTGCGGCCGCTGGCGCACGTGCTCAACCAGGTGGACCGCAGCACCGAGCGCGAGATCCTGGGGGGCCTGGCTGCGCACGATCCGGCGCTCGCCGACCAGGTGCGGCGCCTGATGTTCGTGTTCGAGGACGTGCTGAAGCTGGACGACCGCGCGATGCAGACAGTCGTCCGCAACGTCGATACCAAGGACCTCGCGCTCGCCCTGCGCAACGCCAGCGAGGCCGTGCGCGCGCGCTTCCTCTCGAACATGTCCCAGCGCGCCGCCGAGATGCTCACCGAAGAGATGTCGCTGGCCACCCAGGTGCGCCTCAAGAACGTCGAGGAGGCGCAGCAACGCATCGTCGAGGTCATCAAGCGGCTCGAGGAACAGGACGAGATCGTGATCGACCGGGGCGACGGTGGCGATGTCCTGGTCTGAGCACATCATTCGAGGGGCACCCGGGGTCGCGCCGGAGCCGGGTGACCCGGCGGGCCAGCGCGCGCGCGATGCCGCGACGGCACCGGACGGCGAGGGGCCGCCCCGCGCCCGACAGGTGCTGCGCGGTCGTCCCATCCGTCCCGTCGTCGCCGACGGCCGCCTCGGACGGCCACAGCCGTCCGAGGCCCCCACCCCCGCGACGCACACCCGCTCTCAGCCTGGGCCGGCGCTCGACCCGGCGTCGGGCACGGCGTCCGACGCGCCCGGCGAGCCGGGTCCGGGACCCGTGGCCAGTCTGGACCCCGAGGGCGTGGCACGCATCAGGGCCGCCGCCGAGGCGCGCGGCTACGCCGACGGCCAGGCCCGCGCTGCCGCCGAACTGGAGGCACAACTCGCCGCGGTGGCGGAGCTCGCCGCACAGCTCGAGGCGAGTGCGCCGCATGAGGCAGCCGTGGTCGCGCGGGCGGTGATCGAACTGGCCCTGGCCGTCGCACACCACGTACTGGACCGCCAGGTGAGCGCGGACCCGACGCTCCTGGTCGGCCTGATCGAACGCACACTGCAGGGCGTCAACGGGAGCCCCGAGGCACGCGTGTACCTCCATCCCGACGCCGTCGAGCCGGTGCGCGAAGCGTGGGAGGCGACGTACGGGAGCGCATACCTCGGCAAGCGCTGGGTGTTCGCCGCGGACCCGCGGCTGCCGCGTGGCGGTTGCTCGATCCGTCACGAACACGGCGTGGTGGAGGCCGGGCTCGAGGTGGCGCTCGACGAGATCCGGTTGGCGCTGGAGCGCACGGTGCCCGCGGTCGCTCGCGCCGGCACGCCGCGCGACGCGGAGGACGCTGCATGACGGTGCGCATGCCGCGCCCGGGCTCAGTGCTCCGCGAGCAGCTCGTCGCCGCGGTGGACGGGGCGCCACGCTACCGTGCCAGCGGCGAGGTCGTTCGCGTGGTTGGGACCACGGTCGAGGCCGCCGGCCTGAACCTGCAGGTCGGCTCGCTCTGCTGGATCGATCGCGAGCCGGAGGGCATGGTGAGCGCCGAGGTCGTGGGGTTCCGCGACGGGCGCATCACGCTGGTTCCGTTCGGCCAGCTGGGTGGCGTGCGGACCGGATCTCGGGTGCGACTGCGGGCCGAGCAGTTCCGCGTGCCGGTGGGCACGAGCCTGCTCGGGCGCGTCATCGACGGCTTCGGCCGCCCCCTCGACGAGCGCGGCCCGATCGTGGCACAGCAGCGAGCGCTGGACGGGCGAGCGCCGCATCCCCTGCAGCGGGCTCGGATCGATACGCCGTTGTCGACCGGCGTCCGGGCCATCGATGCACTGCTCACCGTGGGCAAGGGGCAGCGCCTGGGCATCTTCGCCGGGTCGGGGGTGGGCAAGTCGACCCTGCTGGCCATGCTGGCGCGACATTCGGCGGCCGCAGTGAACGTCATCGCGCTGATCGGCGAGCGCGGGCGCGAAGTCCAGGAGTTCGTGGAAGAACAGCTGGGCGACGGACTGCGCCGCTCGGTGGTGGTGGTGGCGACCTCCGACCAATCCGCGCTGCTGCGCCTCAAGGCCGCCTGGGTCGCGACCGCGATCGCCGAGTCGTTCCGCGACGCCGGCCAGGACGTGCTCTTCATGATGGATTCGGTCACCCGCCTGGCCATGGCGCAGCGCGAGATCGGCCTCGGCGCCGGTGAGCCACCTGCGTTGCGCGGCTACCCGCCTTCGGTCTTCTCCCTCCTCCCGCAGCTGCTCGAGCGGGCGGGGAACTCGGATCGCGGCACGATGACCGGGCTCTACACCGTGCTCGTCGAGGGAGACGACATGAACGAGCCGATCGCCGACACGGTTCGCTCCATCCTCGACGGGCACATCGTCCTGACCCGGGCGCTCGCGGAGCGCAACCACTATCCGGCCATCGACGTCCTGGGCTCGATCTCGCGGGTCATGCCGGCGGTGTCCCAGCCGCGCCATCGGCGCCTGGCGGCTGCGCTGCGCGCCGCCCTCGCCGAATACGAGGGCGCCCGCGACCTGATCGAGGTCGGTGCCTACGCGGCCGGCTCGAACCCGGCCATCGACCGGGCGATCGCGCTTCGGCCCGCGATCGAACGCTTTCTCTGCCAGGGCATCGACCAGCCCGGCGACCTGGCCGGCGCCATCGGGGGATTGGAGCGGCTGGATCTACTGGCGGAGGTGCCTGCGGCGTGAAGCAGGAACGCCTCACCGTGGTGCTGCGGCTTCGTCAGCTTGAAGAGCGCGGCGCCAGGGCACGCCTTCACGAGGCGCTGGCGATGCGGGCGAGCACCCTCGCAGCCCTGCAGGCCCGCCGCGCAGCGGTCGCCGCGGAGGAAGCGTGGGTCGCCCACCTGCAGACCGGCCGCGCGAGTGGCGCCGATTACCACGCGGCCTCCGCCGCGCTGACGTCGGCCGTGGTGGCACGCGATCGGGCGGCGGACGCCGTTCGCCACGCTGAGGCAGGCGTGACGTCGGCTCGGGCGCGCCTGGCCGAGGCCACCCAGCGTCGCGAGGTGGTGGAACGTCTGCTGCAGCGGCACCGCGCGCTGGCGCGACGGGCCGAGGAACGCCGTGAGATCGCACGGCTGGCGGACGTGGCCACCGCCCAATACGTGTATCAGTCGGGAGGGCGTGGCGCATGATGGTGCTGCCGACCCCGGCTGGCCTGGCCGACGTCCTGGCGCGCATCGCGCAGATCCGCACCCTCCTGGGCTCCGACGGATGGGAGCCCGAGGGGGCGGCAGGGGTTGCCGCGGGTCCCGGAGCCGCCGGTGCGCCCGGCAACCCGACCCCGGCGCCCGCCCTGGCGGCCGGCGGCTCCGCACCGGTTGGCTCGTTTTCCCAGGCGCTGGCGAGCATGACGAGCGCGACGCCGAGTGGGGCGCTCGGGGCGGGGACAGAGCCCGTCGTGGCGGCGGGCTCGACGCCCACCGCGGACCCGGCGTTCGTCGCACCGCTGATGGGC
>JAJYGO010000407.1 GCA_021785115.1 Chloroflexota bacterium
ACCGCGACCCGGGCGCCCACGCGGTACGCCGCGCCGACCCGGGCGAGGTTCGACCAGAGCGCCGCCATCTGGCCCGCGTCGAGCGGCCGGGCCGCGGCCCCCTGCTCCTCCGCCATCCGCCCGACAACGCCCGAAGCCCGCTCGAGCTCAGGCGCCGACGGCGCGTCGAGCAGCAGGTACGCCCGGCGCAGCGGACGACGCGGCGCCGCGGCGAGCTCCCGGTACAGGGCGGCGTACGGGCGGTACCAGTCGCGGGCGCGCCGCGACGCCAGGCGCTCCTCGACCGCGCCCAGGTGCTCGTGCGGCGGCCGGTCGGCCGGTACCGAGAGCAGCGTGAACGGGCGCGGCACCGCGTCGTACAGGGCCGCTAGCGACTCGAGCGCAGCCTCCCGCTCGGCCTCGGCCATGAGCTCGAGGTTGACGGGCGCCATCTCGTACCCGCCGACCGTGCGACCGCCGACGCGGAACGCGCCGCCTGCGAGTGTCGCCTGCGGCCAGGGCGAGGCGGATGGCGCGCGATTCGGGCGGCGCAGCGGCGGGGGCTTGACCTCCATTGGGCAAGACTCGCCGAGTAGCGTACCGTAGTCAACAGTAATTGTGTACGTTTGATGCACTAACCCGCTCGCTTCAACCTCGCGCTTGATCGGCCCGCAGCGAACTGGTTCGACCTCCCGAATCGGGCCTCCCTGCCGGTCGCGCACGGAGCACAATGAGGCCCGCATGAGCAGCTCCTCGGCTCCGGGACAGGCGGGCGAGGCGCGGGCTGGAGTCGTCGCCGCGGAGGCGGCGGCGCGCTGGCCGGCTGCGGTCGTCGGCGCGATGGCCGCCGCCGTGCTGTGCTTCGTCGGGTGGCGCGCGACCGGGGCCGGCGACGGCTCCGCCGTCACGACGGTCACCGACTTGGCATTCCCCGTGGTGGGCGTCCTCGCCCTCGCGCTCGCCGTCCGCGCCGTCCGGCGGACCAGGCCGGAGTCGGGCGAGCGCACCGCCTGGAAGCTGCTGGCCGCGTCACTCGTCGCGTACACCACGGGCGATGTCCTCTGGGCCATCCTCGAGCTCAGCTCGGGCAAAGGCCCCGAGGTCTCCGTCGCGGACGTCGCGTACCTGCTCTTCTACCCGCTCGCTCTGGCTGGCCTCGTGTCCCTGCCGGGCGCGACCCGCAACCGCCTCGAGCAGGCCCTGTTCGCGATCGACGTGCTCGTCGTCCTGATCCTTGGCGTGGCGGTCGAGTGGATCCTCGTTATCGGCCCGGCAGTCAGCACGGCAGGGGACGACCCGGCCGCGGTGGCGGTGAGCCTCGCGTACCCGATCGGCGACCTCGTGCTGCTGCTCGGTGTCGCCGTCGTGGTGGTGCGTCGCGAGTTCTCGCGCGCCGAGCTGCCGGTCGCCTTGCTTGTCGTCGCGTTTGCGGCCAACCTCGTCGGCGACGTCGTTTCCGGGAGCGAGGTGCTCGATGCGGGGTTCGTCACGGGCGGCGTCCCTGACGTGTGCTTCCTGGTCTTCTGGCTCGCCGCCGGCCTGGCCATGTACACCCAGGGTCGGGCGCCCGACCGTGATCCAGGGCACGGCCGGCGGGCGCCCACGAGGATCGCCTGGCTGCCGTACGGCGCGATGATCGGCGCCTTCGTGCTCCCAGTCGCGGCCGTCGGCGCGCGGACCCCGGTCGCGCCCGCCATGGTCGGGGCCGGCGCCGTCGGCCTGCTCATCATCGTGCGCCAGGCTCTCGTCGCGCGCCAGGGAGCCGCTGCCGCGGCGGCGACGGCGGCGCTCGCGGCCCAGGCACGCTTCGACGCGCTCGTCCAAGAAGCGTCCGACCTCATCGTGGTCGTCGGTCCGGACGGAGTGGTGCAGTACTGCGCCCCGTCCGCTTGGCGGACCCTCGGCCGCGACCCCGGATCCATGGTCGGGGTCCCGTTCGCGAGCCTCGCCTGTGCGGAGGACGCGGCGCGGCTGTCCGGGTGGCTGCGCGACCGCGCGGCGGGGCGGGGAGGCGACGCGAGGCTGGTCTGGCGGCTCGCAGTACCCGGGGCATCGGACCGGCTCGTCGAGTCGGTGGGCTCCTGCCCGCTGCACGACGCGGGCCCCGGAGTCGTGGTCACGAGCCGCGACATCTCCGAGCGGGCCCAACTCGAGGACGAGCTCAACGAGGCCCGGCGCCTCGAGGCCGTCGGGCGCCTCGCAAGCGGCGTGGCGCACGACTTCAACAACATCCTGACAGCGGTCGGGGGCTTCGCCGAGTTCGCCCTGGCCGACCTCGAGCACGGCGGAGCCAAGCGCGAGGATCTCCTCCAGATCAGGGCGGCAGCCGACCGCGCCGCACGGATCACGACCGACCTGCTCGCGTTCGGCCAGCGGCAGTTTGTGCGACCCGAGCCGGTGGATCTCGCCGACGCGGTCGCGGACTCCATGCCCCTCATCGAGCAGGCGATTGGCACGAGCATCAAGGTCGCGACCCGCTTCGGTCGAGCAGTCCCGCCCGTGCTCGCGGACCGCAACCAGGTGGGCCAGGTGCTCGTCAACCTCGCCGCCAACGCGCGCGATGCCATGCCCGACGGTGGCACGCTCGTGATCCGCGTCGAGTCGCCCCCAGCGGGCGGAGCGCCGGGTGCAGGCGACGCCCCGGCGTCGGGGGGCCCAGGCGGCTGGGTGGAACTCTCCGTCACCGACACGGGGCACGGAATGGACGAGGCGACCAGATCCCGCCTGTTCGAGCCGTTCTTCACCACCAAGGGCTTGGCGCGGGGGCGGCGGGCTCGGGCTGGCGAGCGTGTACGGGATCGTCACCGCGGCAGGCGGGTCCATCTCGGTCGACAGCCAGCCGGGCCGCGGGACGACGTTCCGAATCCGCCTGCCCGCCGCGGCCGACCAGGGGGCGGAACCGTCGGGGCCGCCGCTCCCGCAGCAGGGAGACCCGACCGGGTCCCGGATCATGCTCGTCGATGACGAGCCCGCGGTCCTGGCCATCGCCGAGCGCGTCCTGGTCACCGCAGGCTTCGCGGTCACCGCGTTCAGCAGCCCGCTGGAGGCGTTGCAGTGCGGCCTCGGCGCGCCGGACTCCTTCGACCTCCTGGTGACGGACGTGGTGATGCCCGACCTCACGGGGCCTCGGCTCGCTGAGCGGCTCCGGGCACGGCGGCCCGGCCTCCCAGTCCTGCTGATGAGCGGCAACCCCATGACCAGCGTCGACGACCCTCTCCTCCCCAAGCCGTTCTCGCCCGATGCGCTCGTCGAGGCCGTGCAGCGGGTCCTCCGCCGCGCCGCTTCCGAGCGGGCCTGGGACGGCGCCGGGCTGTAGGCCGCACGCGTCCGCGACGCCGCGAGGCGCGCATGGGTGACGTAGGCGCGCCTCGTGCTGCCCTGGACCTCGACCGGTCCCGCCGACTGACGCTGTTCCAGCGGGTTGCTGAGGCGAAGCCGCGGAGCCCCACCGACCTGACCTCGAGGTGGCAATCCGTTGGCCAGAGGGCGCGTTCACTCACGGCGGCCAGGGGATCGGCATCCGCTCCTCGGTCGGGCCTCGCTCGGAGGCTCGTGCGCAACGAAGGTCTCCCCGAGTCCCAAACCGGACTGCGCAGCGCGAGCCGAGACGAGTCGGCAGGTCGCGTATGCGGGCGCGCTGGCGAGCGTGGCGTCGCGCAAATCACTGCCTCCGCCTCCGACCGGCAGACGCCTGCCATCCGTCCGTGGCCCGACCACGCGAACCGGACGACCGCGAGGAGACCGACGACAAGGCTGTAGAAACGCCCTGTAGGACCCAGGACGATGGCCTGGAGGTAGGCCACGAGAGGGTAGCCGTGCCACGCCGAACGGAGCAGGCGCCGCCGCGCCGCCGATCTCGGGCCGGCTCGAGGAGGCGATCGGGATCTACCAGATTCGCGGGCGTCGAGACCGCGGCCGGCGTCGCGAACGAGTCGGACGTCGAGCTCGAGATAGCCTACATCCGCGCCGCCGGGCAGGTGGCGCTCGACAGCGGACGGGCGCCATCGACTCGTTCAGGGCGGCGCTCGCGAGACCGCGGGCCACCCCGGCCTACGACCGGTCGCTCGCGCACAAGCGGTTCGGCCAGCTCGCCGAATCCCGCGCCGACCTGGACAGCGGGCACTTGACCCGTCGTGCCCCGGGTCTAGAGTTCGCGTGTCGCACACAAGAGGCGTCGGATGCGAGCGGTGTCGTGGTTCCTCGGGATGGAACTCGGCCTGATCGCGGGCGGCGCGGTCCTCGTGGCAGGCGTCTTCGCGCTCCTCCTGCTTGCCCCCGCCGTCGTGTGGGCAGCCAGCGAGAAGGCGCGTCCCCTGGGCCTCGGTGGCCTGTTCATCGGACTCGGCGTCGGGGTCGCTGGCCTCATCGCGCTCGCCAACGCCAGGTGCGCGGCGTCGAATGTATCGACGCCCAACTACTTCTCGGAGTGCGTGCCCCCGGACCTGACGGGGTTCCTCGTCACTGCTGCGGCGCTGGCAGCGATCGGTGTCGGGGTGTCCCTACTCGGTGTCGCGCGCAAGGTGCCGCGTTCGGCGTGACCGATCAGGTCGGCTCCGTGCGCAGACGCGCGAGCAGGCAGGCGACGCAGACCACTTCGAGCCAGGCGCGGGCGCTCGCCTCGGTCCCCTCGTAGCAGCGGGTCTGTCGCCGCCAGCGGCCAAGACGAGCGAAGGGTGCTCGACCTTGTAGAGCGGCGCGAGCGGGGCGAACCCGCTCGATCCCTTGCCGCCGTGCCCGGCCCTGGCTCTTGCGGAGGGCGGAACCCGACGCGTCTACGATTGCGTTCGCATCGTGTTCATGGTAGTGTTCGCTCACACGCCAGCTAGGTGCATTCCCATGAGCCCTCAACTCCAGCTTCTCCCTCCGGTGCCTCCGCCCATCGGGCTATACATTCGGCCGGGTTGGAGCGATCACGTGGTGCTCCAGCAACTGATCGTCGAGGGGAAGGGACCGACCGGGATCGTATTCGACGCAAGATTCGGGGTGCGCCACCGCGACCTTTGGGATGGGACGATCGACGCGGGCCTCGATGCGGTGCTCGATCCTGGCGTGCAGGAATTGTGGAGTCCGGCTGGTCGGTTCTTGAACGGTCTGGCCAGCGTCTCTTGGACGTGGATCGCAGATCAGGGCGAGCCCGCACTGCGAGGAGATGCCGGGCGGCGTTTGGCGGAGTCGCTCGCAGACCACGCGCTTGCCGCGGGCTTCACGTCGATCCTCAGCCCGACCCACTACCTCCAGGACCCGGAGGACCGGATCCTGGAGGTCGACGTCCTACTCACACGAAACCTCCGCGAGGCGCTCGACGCCCGGGGCGCGACGTCAGTTCGCGTGTACTACCCCCTCGCGATGCAGGCGACAGCGCTCGGCACACCGACGGCGCGCGCCATCGTCCTGGACCGGCTCCGGGGCCTCGACGTGGACGCGGTGTGGCTGCGCCTCCATCCCTTCGGAACGTCGGCTTCAGGTCCTCGTTCGCTGCGCCGCTACATCGACGTCTGCTCCGATCTCGCAACGCTTGGCGTACCGATCGTCGCCGAGCGCACGGGCACCGTCGGACTAGCGCTGCTGTCCTTCAACCTTGTGGGCGGCATTGAGTGCGGCGTGACCGTCGGCGAGGCATTCGACGCAACCCGGCTCCTCCGTCGGGACCCGGAGTCGACAACTCCCTTCAGCAACCCGGGCATGGTGTACTTGCCTGCCCTCGACACCTTCGTAACGCGCAGGGACGCACGAACCCTTCTTGGAAGGCGAGCCACGAAGGCCGCCGTCGGTTGTCGTGATGGCGATTGCTGTCGTCGTGGACCCGACGACATGCTCCGTGATGCTCGCCGGCACGGCGTCACACAGCGAGTCCGAGAAGTGGTCGACATCGGGAAGACACCGCCGCATCGACGTCCAGAGCGATACCTGGCCCGCGCCACGATCGCCGGCAATCTGGCCGCTCGGCTAGCCACAGCCCATCCGGTGCTGGAGCCCGCGCGAAAGCGACTCGACTCTTGGCGCGGAACGCTCTCGGCCCTGCCGGCGGATACCGTGCGGCAGGACGCGCCTCCCGCTGCGGTGGGGCGGCGACTGGCTGGCAAGTCCGCGGCTCCGCACTTGCGTTCGATTCCCGCCCAAAGGGCGAAGTAACGGAGGATTCATGGCTGGGGCCGTTGCAGTTCGACTTGACTCTATCCAGAACAAGGCATCCATCTCCGCCTCGGAGGTAGCCGATCTTCTGGGGACAACCCCGCAGACCGTCTCACGGTGGCGTCGAAACGTCGTCCAGCCGGAACAGGAGCGACTCCGTCTGCTCCTTGATCTCGATTGGCTCGCCTCCCAGCTGGCTGACTTCTACGACCCGGATGAGGCGCGTCTCTGGCTCTTCGCGCGGCACGCGCTGCTCGAGGGGGACCGACCATTCGATCGGATCAAGGCAGGGCGCATGGACGATGTTCTTGCCCTGATCGACCAGCTTCGATCCGGAGCGGTGGTCTAGCAGCGAAATGGCGTCGTGGCCCGATCCACGGATCGCGGACGTCTTGGCGAAGCTGGACGACGCCACATACGACGGCGAGGTCTGGAAGCACACCATGCCAGGACAGCCCCCGGAGGCCGCGAACACACGCGGTGCACGGTGGAACCCGCCCGGCGTGAGTGCTATCTACGTCGCGTTGTCGAAGGGCGTGGCCCTTGCGGAGGGCCAGCACCTTGCGTCCCTCCAGCCGCAGCCGCTTAGGAGCGGCCGACGTGTCCACCATGGGAACGTGGTCCTACGCCGCGTTCTAGACCTGCGAGATCCAGCGATTCTGGCGGCGCTCAGTGTGACTGCTGCCGAGCTGGAGACCTCGGACTTCACTGCCTGCCAGCGGGTGGGAGGCACCGCAGCCTGGCTCGGTGTTGAGGCGGTCATCGTTCCCTCCGCACGCGCGCACGGGGCCAACCTCGTGATCTTCGAGCAGCAGCTCCCTCCCGACAACGAGATCGAGTTCCTGGACTCTGAGCCGGTGTCCGAAGAGTAGACCGAGTACATGCTGGGGCACACCTGGTCCGAGTGCGATAGGCCCGGTGCATTGGGGTTCGGCGACCCGCAGGACGTCGTTGCGTGTCCCGCCAGTCATGCTGGCGAGCGGATTCTCAGGAGGTCATCGCGTCCATCGGATCGCGTCAACAGCTTATGGGCTCGTCCCCGGCTGCGACAGGGCGAGGTAGAACGTCGATGCGAGCGCCTGGGTCGCGAACTCGGCCTCGGACGCCGCGGGGATGGCGATGACCACGCTCCCGAGCTTGGGCGCGACGAAGGCGCCGGTGCCGCTGTCGGAGGCGGAGGCAGCGGTGAGCGGCTGCCCGTCCGCGGTCCGCAGGGCGAGGATGAGGTAGCCCTGGCCCATGACCGCGGTCGCCGGCGCGCTCGCCGAGGCGCCGGCCGCGGTCCCGGTCTTGAGCGCGTTGGGCACGGCGATCACGTCGACCCGGGCGCCGGGCGCCAGGGCGGCACCGACGGCCTCCGAGGGGTCGACCGGCAGCGCGAACGCCACCTGGCCCGCGGCGAGCGGGGCGCCGAAGCCGAGCGCCCGCTCGCCGGGCGTGCGCTCAAGCGCGCGGCGGTCGACGGTCTCGCCGGCCAGGAGCGGCAGCGCCGCGTACGTCCCGACGACCTCGTCGGCCGAGCGGGCGGCGTCAGCCGGGGCGTCCGCCGGGCTGACCCGGATCACCTCGACCATGTCGGCCGTGATCTGGGTCATGACCGGCACGTCGACCCTGGCCCGCACGATCTCGGTCCGCGGCTGGGCGAACAGGTACACACCGCCCGCGACGAGCCCGGCGAGCAGGAACACGACGATGTACGGGGCGCGTCGGACGCGCATGGCTTCCCTCCC
>JAJYGO010000233.1 GCA_021785115.1 Chloroflexota bacterium
CATCGTCTCATCCCCCTGTTGCGTCCCGTGTCGCGGCGGCGCCCGGGGCGTCGCGTCCTGGAGACCGGGTCTGGTGCCGAAGCCGGGGATCGAACCCGGACGAGGTTGCCCTCAACGGTTTTTGAGGAAGTTGAGGATGGGCTCCAAGCGCGCCTGAAGTGCGTCATTCGTGCTCGGAGAGACCCGCAGAAGGTTGCGGATCCAGGCATCGGAGGGCACCTCGCAGGTGGCACTTTGGGTGGCTCTCTGCATCGTGTCCGGCACATCCGATAGCGGCACGCTTCCCGACCGTAGGAGGAGGCGGAGACGCACCCGGGGACGTACCGCCTGGGGGGAGGGCAATCCGCCCCGCCCGGCGCCGCCCACGGTCGGGCCGGACGGCACACGCTACATCCAGCTCCGCGCGGGTGCCACCGGGCAGACCCAGGGGCTGCTCGCCGTGGCGCCAGTCGTCGGCGCCGACGGCACGGCCTATGTCGCCGTTCAGCAGGTCCCCGGCGGCCACGGCGAGGTGCTGGCACTGGGCACCCACGGCACTGAGCGACCAGACTGGCCCTTCACGACTGGTGGGTCGCCCGTGACGGCGATTACGGGCATCGAGGTCGCGCCGGGAAGCCCTCGACAAGCGCCCTACTTCGGCGCAGCATGGCGCCGTCCCGCGATCCGGGAAGGACCAGGCCCGATGTTCCAGACGTGGTGGTACGCGACCATGGACGCGCGGCGGGCGCTCAGCCTGCTGGTCGGCGTGGTGGGACTCGTCTTGGTCGCGCTGAGTGTCGCCGCATCGTCGGTGCTCCTCACGCTCGACGGCCCCCTCCTCATGGGGGTGGTGAGCCCGGCTCTCGGCGCGGCCGCCGGCGGATACGTCGCCCACCGCTCGTCAGGCCCTCGCCGCGCACGCCTGTGGGCGTTCGCCTACGGTGTCTCGAGCGGCGCGCTCATCGCCGGCATGTTCGCGACGGCCGCCCTGCTCCGTCCCACCGTGGAGGCCATGCCGGGGCTCGCGGACACCTGGGCAGGTCTGTTCGGCGTCGGCTGCCTCCTCGACTTTGTGGGCGCGCTCCTGTGGGAACGGGATCCCCGTCGTCGGCGCGTCGCGGCCTGGCTGCTCCTGGCGGTCTGGCTCATTGCCGGGGGCGTCGTCGTAGGCGTCAGTCGCGGCCCCTGGGCATGGCTCGGGGCGATGGCCTGCCTGGTTGGCTTCGGCTTGCTCGTCCACGCCGTCGGCAGCAGCGCGACCCTGGACAAAGGCTCCGCCGTGCGTCGACTCTGGCCGTCCGGGTCGGTCGGCTCCGACCCGACGCACCCCCGGACCTCGTGACTGAGCGCATCGGCACGCGCGAACGGCCGCCTGCGCGCCCTTCCGCGCGATCGTGGGATGGACGATGCCGGGTGCCCACCGGAACCAGCTCGTGCCGATCGCGCTGGTCGTTCTCGCGGTTGTCCTCGGGGCGGCACTCGGGTCCATGACCCAGGACTCGCTCGTCAGCCCAGCCGTTGTCGCCAAGATTCAGGGCCACGGCTTGGCGTCCACGGGCTTGGAATGCGCGCGGTGACCGGATGACGCGAACTGCCTCGCGCTGCTGATCCTCGCTGCGGTCGTGGTCGTCATCCTCGGCTGCAGTGCGACGCATGCACGGCCTGTCGGTGCCCTGGCCGTGCGCAACGACTCTGGCCAGTCCGTCCGCGTGGAGATCGACCGTCCGGCGGGGTTCGCGGGACCGCGGCAGACGGTCGCGTGGGTTCCTCCATGGCGCGCGGGCTGGTGTCCCGCGGCGCACATTGGCCTGACCGATCAAGGCAGCGCGAGCACGCTCGCGGCGAGCCGTATCACGATCTCGGGCCCGTCGCTCAGCGGCCCGGTCACGCTGCCCGGCTCGAGCACCGACGTGCTCAAGGGCGGACTGTCGCTGACGATCGATGCATCAGGCGTGCTCCGCTCCGCCAACCCCGAGCCGCCGATGCCGACGACGCCGTGCGCGGCGTATCCGCTCTCGACGGGACCGTGATGCACCCCGTATCAGCCGTCCAGCCCACCATGCCGCCGCACCTGTCGCGTGACCGAGGAACTCGATCCGGCCGCCGCCGGAGGGGCGCAGGACAACCGAGCCCCTGAGCGAGGCCGCGCTTGCCGGCCGCGGAACCGTCACCTATTGGATCCGCACGGTCACTGTGTCGAGATTCGCATCGAATGTCGAGCGGCCGATGGCCGTGCACTGCCCGAGCGGCGCCCACTCCCGCCCGATCGGCGGGGTCCGGCGCCCCGCGGCGAGGCTGGGCCGGAGGGCGTCATGCTCGGCGGCACGCGCATCCGCCATCCGACCGAAGGCGCGTCCGCCTGGCCACGCTCCGATCTGCCGTGACTTGACTCCCGTCGGACGCTGGGGTCACCTGGGGCAGTGCACGAGCCGACGGAGGCAACCGCATGCGGACGCCGCAACGAGCGATGGTGCTGATCGTGGCCATGGTCGTCGCCTCGTGCGGGTCGAGCAGCACGCCGAAACCCACCGCTACGCGACCGTATCCAACCCCCGCCGCCGTCGGTGCCACGGCATCTCCGATCGCGGGCACGCCGACGTCGCCCGGCGTATCGGGCGGCCCAGGCCCGTCGGCCTCGATCGGGCCGCCCGTCGACGTCGTTGCGACGCACGTGGCGGTCGTACGCCAGGCGCCCCACCCGCCTGCACTCGATGCCGTCGCCTTCGCCGACAGCGCGCACGGCTGGGCAGGCGGGACCGGCGTCATTCTCGGCACGAGCGACGGCGGCTCGAGCTGGCGGACGGAGTGGACCGGCAGCGGCACCGTCCTCTCGTTATCCGCGGTGGACGCGCGGCACGCCTGGGCGCTGGTCGGCGCGCCGGGCGGTGCCATGGGTTACCCGGGCATCGGGCGCCAGCTCCTCCGCACGACCGACGGCACCCACTGGTCCCCGGTCGGGCCGGGCACGCCGCTGCACGTGATCGACTTCACGAGCGCGGCTGACGGCTGGGCGATCGCGTCGGCGAGCAGCGACGCCTCGCTCCCGGGCGAACTGCTGGAGACAGCCGACGGCGGGACGAGCTGGCAGCGCGGCCCGCTCACGCCGCTCGTGCAGTCCGCCTGCTTCTCCGGCATGGCCCTCGGCTGGGCCGCCAACGGCTCGGCGGTCTACCGGACCACGGACGCCGGTGCCAGTTGGACAAAGGTGGCGACGGGACCGAACGATCGGAACAACCCGCACTGGTATGCGACGCTCCACTGCTCCGGCGACACGGCGTGGGTGCTCTTCATCGGCGGCGGGGCGATGAACCAGCAGGCGTACCTCGGCGAGCGCACGCTCGATGCCGGCGCCCACTGGCAGACGCTCCTCTCTGATCCTTTCTTCCCGAGGTCGCCGAACGGGACGACCAGCATCGATGCGTACTCGGGCCCGTTCGCGGTGGCCTCGTCGCGCGACGCGGGCTTCCTGGGCTCGTGCCCGGCGTGCGGCGCCGGCTCCTGGTCGTTCACGCGGACGGCCAACGGTGGCCCGACCTTCACCCACGCTCCGCTCGTCGGCACCGACGGCGCCGTCCTGGATGACGTCGCGTTCGCCGATCCGCTCCATGGCTGGATCGCGGGCTCGATCCCGGATGGCGGCGGCTTCCTGCTGGCCTCGGGCGACGGCGGCGCGACCTGGCACCCGGCGTACCCCTCGGTCGCGCCGTCACCGGCGATCGGCGTCAGCTTCGTCTCGCCAACCGTCGGGTTCGGGATCGGCGTGCTCGGCGACGGCCGGGTCGTGCTGCGCACGGACGACGGGGGGTCGACGTGGCAGCAGGTGGGCCGCCTGCCGGCCGATCCCGAGGAGTTCAGCCAGGACCACGTACTCTGGTTCCTCGACGCGTACCACGGCTGGGGCACGACCCAGTCTGGCCTGCTCACCACGAGCGACGGCGGGCGGACCTGGAGCCCGGTGCCCGGCGCGCTGCCCGAGCACCCGGGCCCGAGCGACGCCGGTGTCGCCTTCGTCGACGTCCAACATGGCTGCGTCGGCGATGTCGAGTCGGCGATGGCGACGAGCGACGGCGGGCGGACATGGGTGGCGGCCACTGCCCCCGCCGGCGTCCTGGCGTGTGCGGCGGGGCTCGTGGACCCGCGCTGGGTGCGCCTCGGCCAACCGCCAGGGTCGGCCGACCAGTTCGTCCTCGATGCCGTGCTCCCGGGCGGGGTCGCGGTCGGACATGGCTACATCGACGGGCCGCCCGGAGTGGTCGTCACGCACGACGGCGGGTCAACGTGGACGGCCGAGCTCTGGCCGTCCGGGCCGAACGGCGTCGGGTACCAGGGACTGCTGCCAGTGTCGTACGTCTCGCCGTCCGAGGGCTGGTTCCTTGGGCTCGTCGGACAGCTGTACCGGACCTGCGACGGTGGTGCGAGCTGGACGCAGATCGGGCCGGGATAGGGCGCGCGCCGGCCGTCGCTTACGGGCCCAGGCTCGGCACACCCGGGCGGCGATCAGAGCGGCGTCGACGCGACCGGGTCGGGATCCGTTTGACGCGGCGGCGGCCGCGTGCCGGCCAGGTGGCGCCCAGGCTCGGCACACCCGGCCAGCAGCATCGCGCCGCCCACGACCTGGGCCATCCCGACCGGTCCGAACTCGAGTCGCGTGTAGATCTCATTGAGGAGCGTGACCACGGGCGCCGGCGCGATCGGCGGCGTCCCGTTGATCGTGGCGCCGTACGTGAAGGTGAGCGGTTGGTCGAACACGACGAGGGCGCCGGCCAGGACGTACCCGAGCGCGATGAGCCGGCTCTGCCCGACCCGGCACGCGACGAAGATTCCTGCGGCCCCGCACGCGGCGAGGACGTAGGCGAGCGAGATGGCCCACTGGAACCCGTCGGGCTCGAAGGTCTGCCCTGCCTGACGCTGCAGCTCGACGAGCCGTCCGCCCCACCATGCCGCGGCCGCGAGGAACACAACCGGCACGAAGATCACCCGGACCCCAGCGCGCCAGCTGACCCCGCATCGCCTCGCCTCCCGCCGCCGTTCGGCGGACGTGGCGAATCATTCTCCCCGTTCCGCGACCCGGTCAAGGGCGAATCGGACGGCACGTGTAGACCAGACATGTCCGGATCGCCGATGGAGGACGTTATTCTTGGGGGTGCACGTGAAGCAGGGCATGACTCGTCGCGGATGCGCCTCGTCGGGCGGCGTAGGCCATCGGCGGACGAATCGCGGCCGGGCGACCGAGACGCCGCAGCGCCGGGCAGCATGGGGTGGGTCGTGGGGCAGCGCAGGCGAGCATCACGAGGGGCGGCGATATGCATCGGCCGACGGCCCACCGGCTGCGCCTCCGACGCTGGATGGACGCGGGCGACGAGCATGACCCGCTTCTTCCACGTCCCACTGCCATGAGTGAAGCCCCTGAGCCGCAGCCTCCGATCCTCGGCGCTCGCAGCCGTGTCAGCTCCGCGCGCCGCGGCGTTCTCTCGTTCCTCGTCATCGCGGCACTGCTCGCCCTCACCGTAAGCGCGGCGCTCCTGGGCAAGCAATCGGCGGGCCAGGTCACGGCCCACCCGACTCCGACCATCGCCGCGCTGCGAACCGCGCCAGCAGTCTCGTCCCCGGTGGCGGCGGTGCTCGCGTCGCCGACGCCGCCCGGGATCGTCGACCCGCTCTCGGTGCCGGTCTGGCAGCCGCCGGCGGGTGCGGTGCGCCAGCTGCCGATCATCACCGACACGAACCTTGCGGCCGATGGCGACGCGGTCTACTACGCTGCGATTGCCCTCGACGGACGCGGCGAGGTGCACAGGCTCGACATCGCCTCGGGCGCCGACTCGGTGGTCGCCAGCGTGCCGGTCGCGCACGACATCAGCGCGGTCGCCGCCGCCGACGGACGGGCGGCGTGGGTGGAGTGGTGGGTGCCCGGCGGCGGGTTCACGGGCGGACCCTGCGCACCCGGGCAGCCCGTGGCGAAGGCGTGGCGCATCTGGCTGCGGGACGCGGCGCATCCGGAAGGCCGGGTCATCGCGAGCGGCACGGCGCGGGAGGGATGGGCCGTCGCCCAGGGCTGCCTCGACCCCGTGCCGCCGCGGATCGCGCTGTCGGCCGACGCGTACGCATTCGACGTGCGGAGCAGCGGCCACACGACGGTCGAGGTCCACGCTCTCTCGGACGGCCGCCGCCTGTTCACGTACGGTCTCGGCACCAGTGCGTTCGTGAGCGATCTGCGGCTCGCCGGGAAGACGCTCGCGGTGGCCGCCCAGGAGCTCAGCCCCGTGACAACCACGTACGAGGTCACGCTCCTGCACTGGCGCGGCGGCACCCCGAGCGCCGTGAACAAGCCGGGCCTCGGAGTGGCCCTCGCGCCCGACGGTTCGGTCTCCCTCGTGGTCCAGCCCCTCAACCCCGGTGCCACTGGCCAGCGGGCGGGCATGGCGTTGTATCGCCAGCTGGTGGGGAGCAGCGGGCCGATCATGTCGCCGCTGTGGCCTCCGCGCGGTGCGCCCGACGCGGAGTCCGCCGACTCGCCCTCGATCGGGACGTGGCAGGGCGCCGAGGCCGACCTCTGGCGCGGCATCGCCCCCGACGGCAGGGCATACCCGGTGCTGCAAGTTGCGGGCGACCCGCGGGTCCTCGTGGGCTACGGAACGCCCGGCTGGACGGCGATCAGCGGCCATTGGGCGATGTGGACCGACGTGGCGGCAGCGACGCCGACGCTCGACGTGCTCGACCTGTCGGCGGTGCCCGTGGCGCCCGCGGTGACCGCGACCAATCCGTCCGTGTCCGTGACGCCGGCGAGCGGTCTCTTCGACGGTCAGACCGTCGCAGTGCAGGTGTCGGGGTTCGGGATCGGCGGCAAGGTCTGGCTGTCGGAGTGCGCGTCGGCACAGGATGCGAGCTCGCTCGGCTGCGGTCGGCAGCTGGCCGAACAACCGTTCCTCGTGACCGACGATGCTCGTTCGGGAGACGGCAGCTTCACGGTCTCCCTGCACGCGGCGACCGCGCCCGACCTGCCGAACACGGCGGTCCGTTGCACGGATCAGTGCGTCATCGTCGCCACGCTCGGCGATGGGTTCGCGTATGCCACGGCGCCGATCCGCTTCTCGCCAGCCGCGACCCTGCCCGTCCTGCCCTGCACGGCGCGGCAGCTGGCGACGAGCGTGGTGGATACCGGAGATCGCACCGGCCTCGTCGAGGGCTGGCTGCGCCTCGTGAACACAGGGGTCGCGTCCTGTGAGATCTCGGGCTGGCCGACGCTGGTGGGGATCACGGCGTCCGGCGCGACCACGGTTGCCCGTCAGTCGAACGAGCTGCTCGACCTGCCACCCGATACCGTGTTGCCGCCGGTCCCGCTTGCTCCGGGCGGCGCTGCCGTCGCCGGGTTCGCGGGTTCGGCTGCCCCGACAGGAGTCGCCCAGACCTGCCCACCCCCGTACCACATCCTCCGCGTGACCCTGCCGGGCACGACGGGAAGCGTGACGCTGCCGGGGTTCAACCACTGGCTGAACGCCGACCTACCTGCCTGTGGAGGCCTCGAGGTTACCCAAGTGATCTCGGTCGCCTCGGAGCCGTTTCTCCTGCCGTGGCGTCCATGAGCGGCCCCCGCTCGCGGATCCACCTCGCGCTCTTCGCCGCGGCGCTGCTCGTGGCCGCCTGCGGTGCGACGTCAAACCCGGAGTTGAGCGGCAGCAGCACGCCGAGCGTGCCTCCCACCTCCGGACCGACGGCGTCCGGATTGTGCGCGTCCGGAGCGACGTGCACGACGTCCGTTGCCACGACGGCGCCGTCCACCGGTTCTGCGCCGAGCGCGTCGACAGGGCCCGCGGCGAGTTCGACTCCCGTGGCCAGCCCGACTCCTGC
>JAJYGO010000022.1 GCA_021785115.1 Chloroflexota bacterium
GGTCGCGCCGGCGGGGACGCGCCGGCGGGACCGGCGCGAGGGATGCGCACCGGCGGGCGGGACGCGCCGGCGGGACCGGCGCGCGGCACCGCGCCGGCGGTTCGCTGACCAGGCGGCGCGCGCGGGACCACGCCGGCGGTTCGCTGACCAGGCGGCGCGAGCACAAGCAACACGAGACCGGCGGGCGACGGCGAGGAGGACAGACGGATGCGCGGGCGAGCATGGCTCGGATGCCTGGTCGTGCTGGTGGCCATCGTCAGCGGGTGCGGCGCAACGACCCAGGAGCGGGTCGACGCAGCCGCGCTCCAGCCCGGCACGAACGCCGCACCGGCGCCGTCTCCGGTCGCGACCGGAACGCAGTACGCCGCGGCGATGTGCGACCTCACGAACACGCTCGCCGGTGCCGTGACGACCCTCGACGCCGTGGACGGACGGGCGGCATCGACGGTGAAGGCGGGCGTCGTGGGCCTGCCGGCCGTCCTCTCGCGGGCGGACGCGTTGTTCACCAGCGTCGAACGCTGGCCCCACGCAGTGAGCGCGACGTTCGCAGAGCCGGCGAACGAGGCGGAATCGTTGCTTGCCGGCGTCTCCCCGCATCTCTCGTCCGTGGCGCCGACGACCCGGCTCGTCGAGCTCGTCCTCCGCGCGGCTGAGCTCGACCTCGCACTCGATGAGCAGGGCGGGCAGACGACGACAGGGCTGACCTCGCGGCTCGTGCGCGCGTTCGCCTCAGCGCGCGTCGCGATCGCGGGGGAGCTCGGGTTCGCACTGCCGTCCCAGGTCCCGCTCGGCTACCGGATCGCCTGCCCGCCGCCCGCGTGAAAGCGATGGATTCCGGCGCGCGGCGACCCGCGCCTGCGCGGCTACGGACCACGACGTAGGCGCCGACTGGCCTGATCGTTCCGGCCGATTGACGCCGTCGTGCCTTGTGCGGCCCTCTGTCACGGGCCGATGCTCGTCTCGTTCACGATCCCTGCGCGGATCGGAGCTGCGGGGGGTGGCGCGCGACCGAGATCCGGTCGCCTGCGTCCGGCGACGCGCGGGGCACCACCGCCGCGGGTCCGGTCGCTCGGTCCCCGGCCGCGGAGGCCGTCATGCGCAGACCCACCGGTTCCCTGCGACACCTCTCCGCCCTTGGAGCCGTGGGTGCGGCGCTCGCGATGGCGGTCATGTCGGCCGGGAGCGTCTCGGCGGCGCCCCACCGGGCGCCCATCCTCGGCGCGCCGTCCGACCGCCTCCTCGTCACCTACGGGTCCGGTGCGGACTACGCGTCGGCGGCGTCCGTGCTGCCGGACCAGCTGCACCCGGCCGCGGTGCCGTCGCTGCACATGCGCGTCGCCGCGGCGCGTCGCGGCCACGGCGCAGATCTCGCCGCCACGGTCGCGTCCGAGCCGGGCGTGGTGTCAGTCGAGTACGACCAGCAGACGCACGCGCAGCTCGTCCCCGACGATCCGCTCTACGGGAAGCAGTGGGCGGCCGACAACCAGGTCTCGCTCCCGTCGGCGTGGAGCATGACGCACGGCAGCGCGGACGTGACGATCGCCGTGCTCGACAGCGGCATCGACGCGTCGCACCCCGAGTTCAGCGGGCGGATCCTGCCCGGCTACGACTTCGTCCACGGCGACGCATCGCCCGCCGACGATTTCGGTCACGGCACGATGTCGAGCGGGGTGGCAGCGGCGGCGGGGAACAACGGCATCGGCGTCGCGGGCGGCTGCTGGAGCTGCGAGATCCTGCCCGTGAAGGTCCTGAACTCCTCGGGATCGGGTTACGCCTCGACCGCGATCCAGGGGATCACGTGGGCGGCCGACCAGGGCGCGCGGGTCGTCAGCATGAGCTTCGGCGGCTTCTCCTGGAGCCAGGCGTTCCAGGACGCGATCACGTACGCCCGCGACCGCGGCGCCGTGGTGGTCGCCTCGGCCGGCAACGAGGGCAACACGAAGGTCTTCTACCCCGGCGGATTCGGCGGCGTGATCTCCGTCGCGTCGATCACGACGTCGGGCGGGTTCTACTCGTGGTCGAACCGGGGCTCCTGGGTCGACGTCGCGGCCCCGGGCTGCATCTGGACCACGCAGCGTGGCGGGTCGTACGGGAACTTCTGCGGCACCTCGGCCTCGACGCCGCTCGTGGCCGGGATCATCGGGCTCATGCGGAGCGTCCGGCCCACGGCGTCGGTCTCGCAGATCGAGCATGCGCTGTTCGGCTCCGCGCACCGGACCGGGATCGCGGTCCGCTACGGCGTCGTGAACGCGGCGTCCGCGGTCGCGGCCATCGAGGCCACCGTCCCCGCGCCCACCTCGAGCCTGACGTACGCGAGCCTCCAGACCGTCACCGCGGCCTGCCCGTCGATCCGCCTGCGCACCTCGCCGAACGCCATCGCCGACGTCGCCGACACCGTCGACCAGG
The DNA here is from genome assembly GCA_021785115.1 of Chloroflexota bacterium. Next base: position 2,407 of record JAJYGO010000022.1, read on the forward strand.
GGGTGACGGCCACGGTGAGCGGCACGGTGCTCGGCTCGGCGTACGTCTCGACCTGCAATCACACCGGCACCTACCTGTGGTGGTACCGCGTCATCGCCGTCAACGGCCAGCCGCTGTCGCAACCGCTCTACGCCGCGACCGCCTTCTGGAACGCCGGCACATCCCCGGCGCCCGCGCGGACCGACCCGACGCCGCCGCCGGCCACGCCCGCCCCGTACCCGGCGACGATCACCTCCATGTGCCCGGACGTGCGGGCTCGGACCCAGCCGAACCTCGGCGCCCCGATCATGCTCAAGATCCCGCAGGGCTCGACCGCGACCGCCTCGGCCGCCGTCCGGGGCGCGGCGTACTCGTCGACCTGCTACCACGTCGGCAACTACCTCTGGTGGTACCGGATCACCGCCGTCAACGGGCAGCCGCTCGCGGCGCCCCTGTACGTCGCGACCGCGTTCTGGCGCAAACCCTGAGCCTGAGGCTGAGCCCTTCCCTCGGCTCACGCCGAGCCTCGATCACACCGCGGGCACCTCGGACCCGGGCGGCACACGCCGCCCGGGTCCCCGTCTCTTCGGCGATGGCGCGCATGAGGTGCTTCTGACGCGCCCCGGGGCCGATCGCCCGCGGTCGCGGGCGACCCGGCGTCCTTCCAGTCGCGCCGCGCTGTGACCGGGCGCGCTCGTCGTCGCGCGTCACTCGGCGCGCCGGAACTCGTCCGTCGCCGCCACGAGCCGGTCGATCGTGCCGGTCTCCGTCGAGGAGTGACCGGCGTCCGGCACCACCTCGAAGCCCGCCTCGGGCCACCGGCGATGCAGGTCCCACGCCGTCGTCATGGGGCACACGACGTCGTAGCGCCCCTGGACGATCCGGGCCGGGATGTGCCGGATGCGGTCGACGCCGTCGAGGAGCTCGTCGGGCGTCGAGAAGAAGCCACCGTTGACGAAGTAGTGGCACTCGATGCGTGCGAAGGCGTCTGCCGTCGCCTCACCCGCATACCGCTCGATGAGCTTCGGGTCCGGGCGCAGCTTGCTGGTCTTCGCCTCCCACGTGCTCCACGCCCGAGCGGTCTCGGCGCGCGCCACGGGATCGTCGCCCGTCAGGCGTCGGTGGTAGGCGGACACGAGGTCGTCTCGCTCCGCCGGCGGGATCGGGGCGAGGTACTCCTCCCACGCGTCGGGGAACAGGAAACTGGCCCCCTCCTGGTAGAACCACCGGATCTCGTGCGGCCGCAGCAGGAAGATGCCGCGCAGCACGAGCGCGCGGACCCGGTCCGGGTGGCGCTCGGCGTACGCGAGCGCGAGCGTGCTGCCCCACGACCCGCCGAACACCACCCACCGCTCGATGCCGAGCAGCTCTCGCAGCCGCTCCATGTCGGCCACGAGGTCCCAGGTCGTGTTCTCCTCGAGGCTCGCGTGCGGCGTGCTGCGACCCGATCCGCGCTGGTCGAACAGCACGATCCGGTACGCCTGCGGGTCGAAGAACCGCCGATCGTCGGCGCTCGTGCCGCCGCCGGGGCCGCCGTGGACGAACACGACGGGCGTCGCATCCGGTGACCCGGACTCCTCCCAGTAGATCTCGTGAACCGGCGGGACGCGGAGGCGGCCGGTACGGAATGGGTCGATGGCCGGATACAGCTCGCGCACGGGACCTCCACGTCGATCGAATGCCGGCGAGAACAGGAACTCGGGCGCCGGCGACGGTCCATGCCCGTGGCCCCGGTTTCGACCGTGGCCGGGCACCGTCCGCGCCGCGCGCCCCATCCTAGGCTTCCGCCGACCACCGCGCCGGCAGCCGCCACGCGTTCGCCGCCCACGGATGGGACTTCAGGACCCACGGCGATCCGGCCGTGGGGGATGGCTTTGCGGCGGCCGCGGCCCACGGTCTGCGCATGCAGACGGTCGACCCGGGGCGCGACCTGCGCGTCTGCGACCGGTGCGGCGGGACGATGCCGCGCGACCTCATGGTCGTCGTGTTCCTGGGCATGTCCGGCAGTAAGCGCCTCACGCTGCATGCCCGGATTCATCGGCAGAGGCGGGCGGCACCCGCGCAACGGCCGGTTCGACGGGACTTCCGGATGATGCGGATGCAAGCCGCGGGGCCGCATCATTGACCTCGACGGGTCGCGCTTGGGGAACTGTCGCGATGTCACGGACGGGCCGACGGGTGACGACCGAGGACGCCTCGGCTTCCGTCACCGCGCGCCCGGGTGCCGGAGAGGATCACGCGGAGGGCGGACGCGCCACCGACGCCGCGGGCGAACGCGTCGCCGACGCCCTGCCGTGCTCCGTGCACGACGCCCGAGCTTCGGGCGCGGAGGACCAGGACGACGCCTCTTCGCGGCGCTCCGCCTCCGGAGCCGACTCGCGGCTGCCGGGCCTCGACGGACTCCGGGCGGTCGCGGTCCTCGCGGTCATCGTCTACCACGCCGGTCTCGGCTGGCTCCCGGGCGGCTTCCTCGGCGTCGACGTCTTCTTCGTGATCAGCGGCTTCCTGATCACGACCCTCCTGCTCGCGGAGCGCGACCGGCTCGGACACATCCGGCTGAAGGCGTTCTGGCTGCGGCGCGCCCGGCGGCTGCTGCCGGCGCTCTTCCTCCTGCTCGCGGCGACCCTGACCATCGCGGTCCTCGTGGCGCCCGACGAGCTCGCCCGGCTGCGCGGCGACACCCTCGCGGCACTCGCCTACGTCACGAACTGGTACCTGATCCTGCACCAGACGTCGTACTTCGAGAGCGTCGGGCGGCCGTCGCCGCTGCTCCACCTGTGGTCGCTCGCGGTCGAGGAGCAGTTCTACCTGCTCTGGCCGCTCGCCCTGGTCGCGGGCATCGCGCTGCTCCGCCGCCGCGGGATGCTCGTCGCGACGATCGCCGGCGCCGCGGGTTCGGCGATCCTCATGGCGCTCCTGTACGTCCCCGACGCGGACCCCTCCCGCGTCTACTACGGCACCGACACGCACGCGGTCGGCCTGCTCGTCGGCGCGGCGCTCGCGCTCGCCTGGACGCCGCGGCCGTCGACCGAGGCCACCCAGGCCGCCTCCGAGGATCCCGGGCAGATGCTCCTCGCGCGTCCCGCTCGCGTCCGCCGCGCGGTCGGCGCGCTCCCGTGGCTCGACCTCGTCGGCGTTGCGGCCCTCGTCGCGGTGCTCGGCCTGTTCGTCGGACTCGACGAGTACGAGCCGTTCCTCTACCAGGGTGGGTTCGTCGTGCTCGGCCTCGCCACCGCCGCGGTCATCGTCGCGGCCGTCCATCCGCGCGGGCATCTCGGCACGCACCTCCTCGACCGGCAACCGCTGCGCTGGATCGGGGAGCGCTCGTACGGCATCTACCTCTGGCACTGGCCGATCTTCACCTTCACACGGCCGACGCTCGACGTACCGCTCGATCCCCTCCCCGACCTCGCCCTGCGGCTCGCGCTCACGTTCGTCGCGGCGGAGGCTTCGTACCGGTTCCTCGAGACGCCGGTCCGCCGCGGGGCTCTCGGCCGGGCGTGGAAGCGCTGGCTCGCCGTCCCGCGTCACCAGCGGCTCGTCGCATACCGGCTCCCGCTCGCGTCCGGTGCTGCCGTCCTCGTCGTGGCCGCCGTCGTCGGCGCCCGCGTGGTCGCGGCGACGCCGCCGCCGACGCCCTCGTACCTGGCGGTCAGCTCGATCGACACCGGAGCACCGCTGTCGGGGACGGGCGTGACCGTCGCCGGCGTGGCAGGGCACGGATCAGCCACCGGCCAGGGGGGCGACGCCGCGCCGCAGGCCACCCCGCCGTCCGCCGGAACGACGAATCCATCCACGAATGGGACCGGGAACGGTCCCGGCCTGGCACCGCCGCCATCGGCAGCCGTTCCGTCGGCCCATCCTCCGCGCGTGCTGGCCATCGGCGACTCCGTCATGCTCGGCGCCGTGCGCGAGCTGCGGACGGCGATCCGCGGCATCGAGATCAACGCCGCGGAGGGCCGGTCGTTCCAGGTCGGGATCCAGCTGCTCGAGTCGCGCCGGGAGGCGGGCCTGCTCCCGCCGGTCGTCGTGATCTCGCTCGGCGACAACGGCTGGATCAGCGGAACGATGCTCGACCAGGCGATGCAGGTGCTGAAGGGCGAGCGCCTCGTCGCGTTCGTCAACCTCAAGGAGCCACGGGACTGGGAGGCACACGACAACCTGATGCTCGCGGCGCTCGCGAGCAGGTACCCGAACGTGGTCGTCGTCGACTGGCACTCCGCGAGCGAGCACCACCCGGAGTACTTCTGGGACGACGCGATCCACCTCCGCCCGGCGGGCGCCGCGGCCTACGCCCGGGCCGTCGCCCAGGCACTCGCCCCCGCTCTCGCCCCGATCGCCTCGCCGGTGGCCGGAGCCGCATCGCCGTACGCGACCGCCACCACCTCGGCGAGCTCGGCACTCCCGTCCGCCCCGGCCCGGCCGGTCTCGCCCACGCCGGCGCCTTCCTCGCGGCCGCCGAGCCGGACGCGGGCCCCGGCACGGTCACCGTCGCCACCGCCGACCGCGCACCCGACTTCGGCGCCCACGCCTCGCCCGACGGCGTCTCCGGCCTGACCTGCCGGCGGCGCGGATCCCGTCCGGGCGCGCCCGGCGCTCGGCCCGCCATCGCCGCGGCGCCCGCCCGGCGACGTGCTCCACCGGCACCGGTCATCAGCCCGCGTCAGTCGCCCGTCAGTCGTCGCCCGGCGGTCGCCGCTCAGCGCCCGTGCGTTCCCGTCCGTGCCGCGTCGGCACCGGTCAGCGCCTCTTCCAGCCGGTCCACGAGCTCGGCCTGCGCGGGCGTGAGGCGGTCGCGCGCCTCGTCGAGCCCGAACCAGGCCACGCGGTCGACCTCGGGGAACGACTGGATCCGGCCGGACCCCGGCGGCCACTCCATCTCGAACTCGTTGCTCCGCGCGGATGCCGGGTCGAGGTCGCCCTCCACGGCCCACGCCGTGACGACCTTGCCGGCCTTCTGGCGGATCGACCCGAGCGGCAGTCGCCGACCCCCCGGCCGCGTGCCGGTCTCCTCGTCGAACTCCCGAAGCGCGGCGAGCTCGAGGTCCTCGCCGCAGGCCGGCTCGCCCTTCGGGATCGACCAGTTCCCGCGCTCGCGCCCCGCGTGGAACGGGCCGCCTGGATGAGCGAGCAGCACCTCGATGCGCCCGTCACGGGTGCGGTACAGCAGGATCCCGGCGCTCTGCTTCGCGGCCACCAGGCGAGGGTACCGCGCGGCGTGGCAGGATGGCCTCGTGACCCCCCGTCGCCCGATCCCGGCCCCCCTGCGCCTCGTGGTCTTCGACAACGACGGCGTCCTCGTCGACAGCGAGCACCTCTCGTCGGCCACGCTCGCGGGGGTCCTCACCGACCTCGGCGTCCCGTACACGCGCGAGGAGAGCCATCG
>JAJYGO010000010.1 GCA_021785115.1 Chloroflexota bacterium
GCAAGTTCCGGCATAATCCGCACGTCGTCGGGGTTGAAAAGATCGACATGGCCCAAAGCACATCATACGCCCCCGACCTGCTCGGACTTTACCTCGACGAAGCTGGAAGTTTCCCGTTGCTCACGAAGTCAGATGAGATGCGTCTCGGGCGGCTCATCCAAGAAGGACAGGCGGCCCGGGCGACGCTTGCTGGGCAAGCGCACCTCACCACGGCGGAGCGCCGACGGCTCAGAGGAGGGTGTGATGCGTTCCGCTGGTCTCGCCCGTTCGGGGGCCGTGCTGGCTGTCGTCGGCATGCTCGTTGCAGGATGTTCCTCGGGCACGACGCCGGCTCCAACCGCCGCGGCGCCGGCCGTCTCATCGGCGCCGGCAAGCGCGGCTGCGAGCGCCGCCACGACGAGTTCCGCGCCCGCGGCATCGGGAGCAGCCGCGTCGGGAACCACCGCCTCCGCGGCGCCGCTCGGTTCGCCGCCGGCAGCGATCACCAACCCGTCCGTCTCCGCGCTCAACATCGGCTGGGGCGCGAACGACAACCCAACCGCCGTCCTAAAGCAGCAGGGCTGGCTGCAGCAAGAGATGGGCTCGGTGCCCGTCAAATGGACGCAGTTCGACTCGGGCGCCCGTATGGTCTCTGCGCTCGTCTCGCACTCGGTCGACATCTCCTGCGAGGCCGGCTCGCCGCCGATCGCGGCAGCCGCGGCCACCGGGATCCCGGTGCGGATCATCTGGATCAACGAGAACGCGGCCGAGGCGCTGGCCGTCAACCCGCAGAAGATCACGTCGTGGGCCGACGTCCCGGGCCAGAAGTTCGGCACGATCGTTGGATCGACGATGTGGTACAGCCTGGTCGCGGCGATCCAGGGAAACAACATCCCGCTCAACAAGGTCACCATCCTCGACGGCCCGCAGCCCGATGACGCGGCGGCGTACAAGCGCGGTGACCTCGCCGGCGTGTACCTGTCCAACCCGTGGCTCGGGCAGGTAGAGGCGGCCGGGGCAAAGATCTTGATCACGAGCGACCAAGTCGCGCAGCAGTACCACCTTGCCACGTTCGACGCCTGCATCGCGCTTGCGCCCTGGCTCGACGCGCATCAGGACGTTGCGAAGGCATTCGTTGCCGCGATGGACTATGCCACCCGTTACTTCTATGCGGACCCGCAGGGGACCTATCAAGCACTCTCGCAGGCGCTCAACATCACGCCCGCGCAGGCTCAGCAGCAGGCCGCGTTCGGCCACCACCCCGACGCCGCCGAGATCGCGACCAGCACGTGGCTCGGGACCCCCTCGACCGCCGCGAGCTCGGGGGTGACCCAGGCCATGAAGCTGACTATCCAGTACGGCACGCAGCTCGGCCGGCTCGACAAGTCGAAGATCCCGGCGAACTTCGACCCTGCGACGATCGGTGACCCACGATTCGTCGATGCCGTGGCGGGAGTGCAGTAGGCGGCATCTTGACCCAGCAAGGACGGGAGGCGACGGGCACGATGCCCGCCGCCTCCCCTGCCAATCGCGTCCCCGTGAACGCGCTCCCCGTCCGTCGACGCGCGCTCGTGCCGCGGCCCGTACGCGCCGTCGGTCGCAATGCGCTCGTCGCGATCGGCGTCATCGTGCTGTGGGAGGTGCTCGTCACCGCCCTCGCGGTGCCGCCGGTGATCTTCCCAGACCCTGTGACGGTGTTCCAGGCGTTCGGCGATCTCGTCGCCAACGGCTTCGGCGGGATACCGCTCTCGGAGCACCTGTCCCTCTCGGCGTTCCGCATCCTGTCCGGGTTCGGCCTGGGCGTGGTGCTCGGGATGCCGCTCGGCTTCGCGATGGGACGCGCCGAGCTCGTTCGGGGGTTCGTGACGCCGTTCATCGCGCTCATCCGCCCACTGCCAGCCTTCGCCTACCTCGCCGTGCTGCTCGTGTGGTTCGGAATCGGCGAAGGGCCGAAGGTCGCCGTTGTGCTCGTCGGTGCCGTCTCGATCATGACGATCACCACGATGGACGCCGTCCGCCGGATCCCGTCTGAATACGAGGACAGCGCGCGCACGCTCGGAGCGACGCGCTTCCAGGTGTACCGCCACGTCCTGCTGCCGTCCGCCCTGCCGACCATCCTCGACGGCGCTCGCGTGGCGATGGCGCAGTCCTGGACGTGCGTCATCGCGGCGGAGTTCGTCGCCGCGCGCGAGGGAGTCGGAGTCATCATCCTGCAGGCCGCGGACTACCTTCGGACAGACCAGACTGTCGCAGGGCTCATACTCGTCGCCATCCTGGGCGGCCTGTCGGACCTCGTTCTGGTCCTCATCGCCCGGCCCATGCAGGCCTGGCGAACTAGGTAACGGTGAGCGGGATGAGCGGCGTTCGCGCGTTTGGCCGCGTCTCCCTGCCATCCGGGCGTCCGGCGCGCTCGGCGCCGGTACGACTGATCCTCCGCTACCCTGGCATTGCGGGGCTTCTTGCGGCGCTCGTCATCTGGTGGCTGATCGCGCTGTCGGGAACGGTCCAGGCCGACGTGTTGCCCTCGCCCGTCGACGTCGCGTCGGCGATTGTCACCTACCTGTACACGCCCTACGGGCCGACGACGCTCGTGGGCCACGCCCTCGTCACGTCATACCGGGTGGTCGGCGGCTTCGCGCTCGGGCTTGTGGCCGGCGTGGCGCTTGGCGTCCTCATGCGGTTCGTGCCGCAGTTCCACCCGGTGCTCGATCCGATCTTCTCGTTCCTGCGCCCCGTGCCGGCCTTCGCGTTCGTGACGCTGCTCATGCTGATCCTGGGCATCGGCGAGGCGGAGAAGATCGCGCTCCTGTTCCTCGCTGTGTTCCCGGCCATGACCGTGTACACGAACGCCGCGTTCAACGCGCTGCCCCCGGAACTCGAGGACGCCGCGCGCTCGCTCGGCGCCCGGCGCCTGCGGTTCTTCTGGAACGTGCAAGTCCCTGCCGCACTCCCGGACATCTTCGTGGGTGCCAGGATCATGCTCGCGGTGTCCTGGACGGCGATGATGGGCGCCGAGCTCGTGGCGGCCGAGTCGGGGCTCGGGTGGATGATCTGGAACGCCCTGAAGAACAGCCAGACCGTCATCGTCTTCGCCGGCGTGGTGTGCATCTCGGCCATCGCGGCCGCGATGGATTATGCCGTTGCATACCTCGGCGAGCGCGTGACCGGCGGCTGGCGGCAGCGCCTGCGAGGTGGCGAATGACGGCACAGCAATCGAGAGCCGACGTGCGCGAGCAAGGCGCCGAGGTCGTGGTGGCCAGCGTGTCAAAGGCCTTCGTCTCAGACGGCCGTGCGACGGTGGCGCTTGACGACGTGTCGGTGACCCTGCGCCCAGGCGAGTTCGTCTCGCTCGTCGGACCGTCGGGCTGCGGGAAATCGACGCTCCTGCGGCTCGTGGCCGGGCTCGAGGCGCCTGACGAAGGCAGCCTGTCGGTCGGGGGCCGACCCATCGAGGGGCCCAGCCCGCACCACGGCGTCGTGTTCCAGAAGCCCGCGCTGTTTCCGTGGCTCGACGTGATGGACAATGTCATCTTCGGGCCACGGATGCAGGGGCGCGGCGGGCGCGAGGCCAAGCAGCAGGCCGAGCGCTACCTGGCCGCGGTGGGGCTCGACGGCTTCGAGCACCACAAGGTGTACCAGCTCTCGGGCGGCATGCAGCACCGTGTGTCGCTCGCGCGCGTGCTCATCAACCGCCCGGACCTGCTGCTCATGGACGAGCCGTTCGCCGCGCTCGACGCGCAGACGCGCCTCTCCATGCAGGAACTCCTACTGCAGATCTGGGACGCCGACCGCTCCACCGTGCTCTTCATCACCCATGACGTCGACGAGGCCCTGCTGCTGTCAAGCCGCCTCTTTGTCATGACGGCGCGCCCGGGCCGCATCAAGGCCACCTACGAGGTCGACCTCCCGCGGCCGCGTGAGATCTCGGTTATGACGTCGGAGCCGTTCATGCGGTTGAAGGCGACGATTCTCGCCTCGCTCCGCGAGGAGATCCACCTCGAGGAGACCCGCGAGACCGAGTCGATCAAGACGGGCACGGCATAGATGGGCCTCCTCGAAGAACTCGGCATCCGGCCATTCATCAACGCAGCCGGCACGTACAGTCGGCTCGGGTCGCCGCGGATCGTGCCGGAGGCGCTCGCCGCGATGGCAGAGGTGGCCGACGTGTACCTCGACCTCGCAGAGTTTCAGCATGCAGTGAATGCCCGGATCGCGCGCCGCCTCGGCGTCGACGCGGCGCTGGTGACGGCCGGTGCCGCGGCAGGCGTATACCTCGCCACGCTCGCCTGCCTGACGCGCGGCGACGAGAAGCTCGCGTCCGCGGCCATCCGCGGTGCGCTCGATCAGTTACCGCGTCGTGACGTCGTCTGGTTCGAGAGCCAAGAGAACACCTACCACCTCTGGGCCCGGGTCGCCGGAGGGCGACTCGTCGCCGTGCGCCCCGACGAGACGGGAGACGCTCTGCGAGCAGTCATCGGGCCACAGCGCGCGCAGGACGTCGCCGCGGTGCTCTTCATGGCCGGCGAACACGCGGCTGCCGGAGCTCCGCCGCTCAGAGACGTGATCGAGCTGGCACACGCTGCCGGCGTGCCCGTGATCGTGGACGCGGCCGCACAGCTGCCGCCCAAGGAGAACTTCAGCAGGATCGCCGAATCCGGCGCGGACCTCGTGCTGTTCTCCGGCGGTAAGGGGATCCGGGCGCCCGGGGGCACCGGTCTCATGGTGGGCCGGAACGACCTCGTGCAGGCGGCGGCATGGCAGGCGACCCCTCGCAACCGCCTGGGACGGGCGATGAAGGTCACCAAGGAGGATCTGGCGGGCTTTCTGGCCGCGCTGGAGCGGTTCCTCGCGCACGACGAGACGGCCGAGCGGGAGCGCTGCGAGGCCATCGTCGACGGTTGGCAGGCCGGGCTCACGGACCTCCCGTGGATCACAGTCGAACGCGAGTTCCCGGGAGAGGCTGGCAAGCCGCTCCCTCGGCTCATCGTCGCGCTCGAGGGCACGTTCTCCGGCAAGGCGCAGGCGATCGCCGATTGCCTAGGTGCGGGCGATCCCCCGGTCGCCGTCGTGGTCGGCTCCAACGATCGCCTCTACCTCAACCCCGAGACGGTGAGGGACGAGGAGGCGTCCATCGTGCTCGCCGCCGTGCAGCAGACGATCAGGGAGATGCCAGCGACATGAGCGTGGATCGGACCGGGCGTGTCCTCATCACGGGGGGCACGAAAGGCGTCGGGCTCGGGATGGCCCGGGCGTTTCTCGACAACGGTGACGACGTCGTGCTGCTGTATGGGCACGACCGGGAGGCCGCCGAGCGCGCCGTGGCGAGCCTTGACGCAGCGAATCGCGCCGTCGCGGTGCAATGTGACGTCGCCGATGCGGGCGCGCTCCAGCGCACGATCGCCGAGGCGTGGGAGCAGGGACCGCTGCGCTGCCTTGTGAACAATGCGGCGCGCATGAACCGCACCGGCATCCTCGACATCACGCTCGAGGAGTGGCAGCAGGTCATCGACACGAACCTGCGCGGCTACTTCGTGGCCGGCCAGGCATTCGCGCGTCTGGCGGTCCGCGACCGGGGTGAGGGCGTGATCATCAACGTCTCCTCGACCGGCCAGATCCATGCCCTGCCAAACCAGATGGTGTACCAGATCGCCAAGGGCGGGGTCGCGATGCTCACCCGCACCTTCGCCCTCGAGCTCGCCCCCCACCACATCAACGTGAACGCGATCGCGCCCGGCACGATTCGAACCGAGATCAACCGCGACATCTTCGCCGCCGACGCGGCGTTCCGCGAGGACAAAGAACGGAAGATCCCGCTCGGCCGCCTCGGCGACCCGATGGACGTGGCGCCCGCGGCAGTGTTCCTCGCCTCGCCCGAGGCATCATTCATCACCGGGACGACGCTGTTCGTCGACGGCGGCTCCCACATCTGGTGAGCGCTTTGCCGCGCCCGGCCTGGATCCTGCCGGCGGCTCGCCTGCTCGACGCCGACGGCGAGCGGACCGCGGACGTTGCCGTCTCGGCAGGGCGCCTTCAGATCCCGCCGCGGGTTGATGGGACGGTCCTCCGTGCCGGCCTGCACGTGTCCCTACCGCTGGTCGACGCCCACTGTCACTGCATCCGCATGCGCGATTTCGCGGCCGGCGCCCCGCACTCGGGCCACGCCGCGACGGCGGAGCGGGCCCTGCGGGCGATGCGAGGCGCCGGGACCGGGCTCCTGCGCGACGCCGGGGACCCGACGGCCGGCACGGTCGCCCCCCTCTCGATGGCGCGCCGCCCTTCGGCACGCCCAGTGCTGGTCTCGTGCGGCGCATTCCTCGCGGGACCCGGCGAGTCCCGCCCGGGCGTCATCGAATGCCCGGACGAGGAGACGTTCGTCGAGGCGGTGCAGACGCAGGCGAGGCTGACGGGCGGGTGGGTGAAGCTCCTCGGCGACCGCATTACCCCGGAGGGGCTGGAGCCAGCGCTCCCGACCGACTGGATCGGGCTGGCCGTCGCGTCAGCCAGGGCCGCAGGCCAGGCGCGTGTCGCGATCCACGCCATGGCGCACGAGACGATCGAAGCGGCGCTCGAGGCCGGCGTTGGCTCGCTCGAGCACGGCACTGACGTCTCGGCGGACCAGGTGGATCGCCTCGCGGCGAAGGGCATCCTGTGGATCCCGACGCTCCTCGCCGTTACCTCTGCCCTCGAGGTCCGCGGGCACGAGGCGCCACTCCGAGACCGCGTGGGACGCCTGACCGATGCGCTCGCCCGCGCCCACGCCCTCGGAGTCACGATCCTCGCCGGCACCGATGGTTTCGTGCCGCATGGCGCGGCCGCGCTCGAGGGGCTCGCTCTGGCGTCGTCCCTCGGCCCCGATGCCGCGTTCGCGGCTCTTACACATCGGGGCCGCTCCGCCTTCGGGCTAGGGGCACGGCTTGAGGACGGCGCTCGTGCCGATCTCGTGGCGACCGTGTCGGACCCCCGGACCGATCCGTCCGCACTCCTCAGGCCCGCCGCCCTGTTCGTGGCCGGCCGGATGCGCGTCCCCCATGACGTCCCCCGCCCGCGCGGGATCACAGTGCTGATCGATCGTTACTTCGCGGCACCGGTTGCGCAGGCATCATGAAGGAGGGACCTATGCCCAGGAACGCCATCGAGACGCCCGACGCCCCCCGGCCCGCTGGCTCCTACTCCCAGGCCGTCATCGTTGAACCGTTCGTGTTCGTGGCGGGTCAGGGGCCGGCCGACGCACGCACGGGCACCATCCCTGATGGGATCGAGGCGCAAACCGACGCCGTGCTGCGCAACATCGAGGCCATCCTCGCGTGCGCCGGCTCGTCGCTCGACGAGGTGGCGAAGGTCAACGTCTACCTCGCCGACATCGCCGACTTCCCCGCCTTCGACGCCGTGTATCGACGTCACTTCTCAGCGCCGTACCCGGTCCGCACTACCGTCGGCTCACAGCTCTCGGGGATCCGCGTAGAAATCGATGTCGTCGCGCGCAGGGGCGCCGAATGAGCGAGGCATTCAGGCGAACTCCGATCCCTCAGCCGATCGTCGCCACGCGCGTCGTTGCGATCGCCCGGCGCCTGGAGCCCGGCGTGCTCTTTGATGTGGCCGACGCACTCGTGGCAGGCGGCGTCTGCGCCTTCGAGCTCACCCTCGATGGCGCCAGCGCGCTCGATGGGATCACCGAGCTCGCGCGCCGTTTCGCACCGGAGACGCTCCTCGTCGGCGCCGGCACGGTCATGGACATCCCCTCCGCCAAGCGCGCACTCGATGCCGGCGCCCGGTTCCT
>JAJYGO010000116.1 GCA_021785115.1 Chloroflexota bacterium
CAGCACCGGGGCCGCGAAGACGCCGGCCGCGAGGGAGATCCTGGTGCGGATGGCCGACGTCGGGCTGGGGTACCTGCGCCTCGGCCAGCCGCTCACCACGCTCTCGGGCGGCGAGCGGCAGCGGCTCAAGCTGGCCATCCAGATGGGCACCGAGGGCGGGATCTACGTCCTCGACGAGCCGACGAGCGGGCTGCACCTCGCCGACGTCGAGCACCTGCTCGGGCTGCTCGACCGGCTGGTGGACTCGGGCAAGTCGGTGATCGTGATCGAGCACAACCTCGCGGTGATGGCGCACGCCGACTGGATCATCGACCTCGGCCCCGGCGCCGGGCACGATGGAGGGCGCGTCGTCTTCACGGGGCTGCCCGCGGACATCGTCGCGGCTCGGAGCACGCTGACCGGCCACCACCTCGCCCAGTACGTGGGCTGACGGAGCCGGCAGGGCGCCACGGGCAGGCCGCGCCCCGAGGACTCCCCCGCCCTCCGCGTCGGTCCGCTCGTCGCCCCGGCGGGCTCCTCGGCGTGGCGGACGACGGAGCCTTGCGTTCGCCCTGCATCGCTCTTCCGCCCCCGGACTGGCTGACGGTCCAGTCGTGCGGCCAGGGAGATTGCGCCGCGACCCGTGCTCGGGATCTGACACGGTTCTGCAAGACCGCGGCACCCGTGCGGACTGACGCCCGAGGGACCGGCTTGACGACGCTCGTTGCCTTCACGCAGCGGAGGTCTACGCGATGCGCACGCGCCGGTGGGTGCTCGTGCTCCTGGCGGTCCCGTTCGTCGCCGTGCTGTGGCCGCCCTTCTACGCCGGCGCCCAGCCTGCCCTCGACGGGATCCCGTTCTTCATCTGGTACCAGTTCGCGTGGGCGATCATCAGCGCGGCGCTCACGATCGCCGTGTACCTGGTGTGGCAGCCCGCCGATCGGGCAGCGGACGAGTCCGCGGACGGGAGGCGCTGATGCACCCCGACGAGATCGCGGTCTTCGTCGTGCTCGGGCTGCTCGTGACGGGGATCGGCTTCGTCGCCTCGCGGTGGCACGCCGCTGACCTCAACCTGCTCGAGGAGTGGGGCCTCGCCGGCCGGCGCTTCGGCACGGTCGTGACGTGGTTCCTGCTGGGCGGCGACCTGTACACCGCGTACACGTTCGTCGCGGTTCCCGCGCTCATCTTCGGCTCGGGGGCCATCGGCCTGTTCGCCCTGCCGTACACGATCATCGTGTACCCCCTGGTGTTCCTCGTGATGCCCAAGCTGTGGCAGCTGGCCCGGGACCGGGGCTACGTGACGGCCGCCGACTTCGTGAAGGACCGCTTCGACAGCCGTGGCCTCGCGCTGCTCGTGGCGATCACCGGGATCGTCGCGACGATGCCCTACATCGCCCTCCAGATCCTCGGCATCGCGGTCGTCATCCAGGCCCTGGGCATCAACATCGAGGCCGCGCTCGTCATCTCGTTCCTCGTGCTCGCAGTGTTCACGTACGTGAGCGGGCTGCGTGCGCCAGCGCTCATCGCGCTCGTCAAGGACACGATGATCTGGATCACCGTGATCGCGGCGCTCGTCGTGATCCCGGCCAAGCTCGGCGGCTTCCCGGCCATCTTCGCCAAGGTCCCCGCGGCCAAGCTGACGCTGCCGCCATCGCTGTTCGCCGGCTACTCGACCCTCGCCCTTGGCTCGGCGCTGGCCCTGTTCCTGTACCCCCACGCGATCACCGGGACGTTCGCGTCGAAGAGCCAGCAGGTCATCCGGCGCAATGCCGCGTTCCTGCCGGCCTACTCCTTCCTGCTCGGACTGATCGCGCTGCTCGGCTACATGGCCATCGCGGCGGGCATCCAGCCGGTCCCGCCGTACGGCGCCAACAGCGCGGTCCCACAGCTGATCCAGTTCGCATTCCCGACGTGGTTCGCCGGCTTCGCGCTCGCGTCGATCGCCATCGGGGCGCTGGTGCCGGCGTCGGTGATGTCGATCGCGGCCGCGAACCTCTTCGGCCGCAACGTGTGGGTCGAGTACGTCCGGCCCGCGGCGACGCCGCGCGAGGAGACCCAGGTGTCCAAGATCGTGTCGCTCCTGGTGAAGGTCGGCGCCGTGGGGTTCATCCTCATCCCCAACCTGACCTCCTACGCGATCACCCTCCAGCTCGCGGGCGGGGTGTGGATCCTCCAGACCCTGCCGGCGGTGTTCCTGGCCCTCTTCGTGCGTCGGCTCGACGCCTGGGCGGTCGGGGCCGGCTGGCTCGCCGGGATGGCCACCGGCACGTGGTGGCTGGTCGTCGGGGGCTTCAGCAGCTCGCTGGCGACTTTCCCGATCGGCGACGCCGGCGGCACGAAGCTGTACATCGGGTTCGTCGCGTTCCTCGTCAACATCGTGGTCGTCGCGGTCGGCAGTGCGCTCGTGCCCTACCTGCGACGCGCGACCCGGGAGGACGCCGAGGCCGCGACCGCCGCCTGACTCCAGCCCGCCGCCTGCGACGAGTCGGCGGGCGGCGGGCACCGGCCGGCAACCAGGAGCGCGCGTGAGACGGGGGGCGCTCCGCGGGCAACCGACACCAGAACGCAAGGCGCCGCAACCGCGCCGTTCGCAGCGCGACCGGGCCGCAACGCACCATGGAGCCCGTGCTGGACCTCGACGCGCCGGACGCCACGCTCGCGCGGTTCATCCCGCTCCTCGTGGGCGACCCGCCGACGCTCCGGCTCCTGCGCCACAACCCGTTCCCGCACCGGCCGGCGCGCTATGTTCGGGCCGTGCTGTACCGCTACCGCTTCACGACCTGGGCAGAGTGGCGCGAGACGGGCGCGTGGTGGTCCCGCGAGCCGCTCGACGAGTTCGTCCCGCCGATGACCCTCCGCGCGGCGCCGCCCGAGCGCGAGGACCCGCCACGATGAGCTCGCCCGCCGACGGAGCGGGCCTGCTTGACGCAGTCGTCGTCGGCGCGGGCCCCAACGGGCTCGCCGCGGCGATCACACTTGCTCGCGCCGGCAGGAGCGTCCGCGTCCTCGAGGGGGCCGACGAGATCGGCGGCGGGGCGCGGTCGTCGACCGAGGTGCTGCCGGGCTGCGTCGTCGACACGTGCAGCGCGATCTACCCGTTCGGCCGGACGTCGCCGTTCTTCGCCTCGGCAGGCCTCGATCGGCACGGCCTCCGGTGGATCGAGCCGCCCTACGCCCTCGCGCATCCGCTCGACGGCGGCCGGGCCATCCTCGTGTCCCGCGACGTCGAGGCCACAGCACGCCAGCTGGGTCGCGACCGCGACGGCTATCGGCGGCTGTTCTCGCCCCTCCAGGCTCGATTCGGGGCGCTGATCCCAGACATCCTCGCGCCGTTCCACGTCCCGGTCTGGCCGCCCCCGCGCACGGCACGGCTCGCGTGGTTCGGGCTCCACGCACTCCAGCCCGCCGAACTCCTCGCGCGCCGCTTCCGGGGCGAGGAGGCGCGCGCGCTGCTGGCCGGGGCCGCCGCCCACTCGGTCCTCCCGCTCAACGAGGCCGCCAGCGGCGGCGCAGCGCTGGTCATGCTGGGCAGCGCGCACCACGACGGCTGGCCGTTCCCCGAGGGCGGCGCGGGGGCGATCTCCCGGGCCCTGGGCAGCGAGCTGCGGTCGCTGGGCGTGGTGATCGAGACCGGCCGCCCGGTGCGGTCTGCGGGCGACCTCGGGCCGGCGCGGCTCGCGCTCTTCGACACGTCGCCACGGCTGGTCGCATCCATGGCGGGCGACCGCCTGCCCCGGCACTATCGGCGCGCGCTCCGCCGCTTCCGCTATGGACCCGCCGTGTTCAAGCTCGACATCGCGATCGAGGGCGCGATCCCCTGGGCGGCGCGGGGCGTGGACCTCGCCGGGACCGTCCACCTCGGCGGGACGTTCGAGGAGATCGCGGCGTCGGAGGCTGACGCGACCGTGGGCCGCCACAATCCCCGACCGTTCGTGCTGCTCGCCCAGCAGAGCCTGTTCGACGCCACGCGGTCGCCCGGCGGTCAGCACGTCGTCTGGGCCTACTGCCACGTCCCGAGCGGCACGACGGTCGACATGACCGAGGCGATCCTGGGCCAGGTCGAGCGCTTCGCCCCCGGGTTCCGCGAGCGGATCCTCGCCGTCGCCAGGACCACGCCTGCCGATCTCGAGACGCGCAATCCGAACAACGTGGGCGGCGACATGACCGGCGGCCGGATGTCGCTGGGCCAGCTCTTCACGCGCCCCGGCGGTGCCGCGACCGTCCTCGACCCCTACGCCACGCCAGACCCGCGGACCTTCATCGCCTCGTCGTCCACGCCGCCGGGCGGTGGCGTCCACGGGATGTGCGGCTGGCACGCCGCGCAGTCGGCGCTGCGACGCCTCGGCTGAGGAGTCCCGCGGTTCGCCGACCGGCACGAGCCAGCGCCCCCGGTGGCCCGCAGCCTTGCTACCCGGCCTGGACCCCGATGAACGAGCCAACCCCGTAGGTCACCGCAGCGGCCGCCCCGCCCAGGAGCGTCTGGCGGATCGCGGTGTACGGGAGCGACCGGCGGTCATGATCCCGATCCCCAGCCCGAGCAGCCCGAGGGCGACGAGGCTGACGCCCAGCGACGACGCGAATGCCACGGTCCCCGACCAGATGAGGTACGGCAGCAGCGGGATGGACGCCCCCAGCGTGAAGGCGAGGAACGATCCGCCGGCCGCCATCAGAGGCGAGCCGATGGACCGCTCGTCGAGGCCCACCTCCTCGAAGATCATCGTTCGGACGGCGTTCTCCGGCTCCTCGAAGATCACCTCGACGATCCGCTCGGTCTCGTCGACCGGGAAGCCCCGCTCGATGTAGATCCTCGTCAGGATCGCGCGCTCCTGGTCGGCCGCCTCCCGGAGCTGCTTGTGCTGGAACGCGACCTGGTAGTCGAGGAGCTCGCGCTGGCTCTGGACCGAGATGAACTCGCCCACCGCCATGCTGAAGGCTCCGGCCAGCAGGCCCGCGATGCCCGCCAGGACGATGATCGGCGGTGCGGGGTTCGCGCCCGCCACGCCCATGACGAGCGCGAGGTTGGACACGAGCCCGTCGTTGCCGCCGAACACGACCGGCCGCAGCACGCTGTTGGCGCCCGTCTCGTGGGGCTCGGTGGCATCCGGGAGCTTGTGCTCATGGATCGCCGCCCTGGGTGTCACCCGGCCACCCTACGCCGCGGGCGACTGCAACCGACAGGGCTTCCGGCACGTGTGGGCCCGGGTCGAACCGCCCCTGATCGGCGGTCTCACGCGCTCGTCGGCCAGCGGTTCGTTCGGCGTCGAACCGTCTTCTCGCCCTCGACCGCCAGGAATGCCGCGGTCGAGGCGACGAGGACGACGGCGATCTCAGGGGTGGACGTGGCCCGCGCGGCGACGATCGGCGGAGCGGGAACAGGTCTGGCGCCCGCGGTTGCGGGGGACCCTGAGGGCCTGCTGCCACAGTCCGGCGCTTAGGATCGACTGCCCCGGCGGGCGCGGGGGCCGGCGCATGGCGTCGGGCTCGACGGGCTCCGCCCCGAGGGCGGGGGCGGCAGGCCGTCGGTGACCGGGTTGATCCACAGGATCTGGTGCGCAACCTCGTCGCACGGAGCGCGACTGCGTCGGTTCGATGTGCGCCCCGAGATCAGCTGGGCGGCAGACGGAGTGTCGACGCGATCTGGAGCTCTGCCGCGTCGCGCGACGGATGCCGGTCGGCTGCCGAGCTGGCCCGCTGGGCTTCGGCGCGGGAGCGCCTCCGGCTTCGACGCGGGAGCGCCTCGGGGCGGCCAACGACCGCTGAGACCGCTGACGGTCGCTACTGCGCCGCGACAGCGTGTCAGCTGAACAGGCCGACCTTGCTGAACTCCGGGAGCGTCCAGTGGTTAAGCGCCGCCCACCCGACGTACCCGAGCAGCGTGACGAGCGTCGACACGAGGAAGAACGTCACGACCGGGTGCCGACCAAGACCTCGCCGGCTCGCGAGCAGGCACCAGACGAGGGTCAGGATCGAAGCCGGGAGGCCGAGCAGGGTCGTCACGCCCTCGACGGAGACGAGGAAGAACACGGCACCGTGCACCACGCCAGCCACCGAGGCCGTCGCGCTCGGGCCGACTGGCAACGGGAGGTGTCCGCGGGTTGCCGCCGCAAGCATGAGCAGCGAGAGCGCCACCCACGCCAAGTGCCACATCCAGTGGCTCAGGGTCTCGTCGAGCCATAGATCGAGCTCGCCCGGCACCGTCCGGTAGAACGCCTCGGCATCGTCGCGGGCGAACGCGTCGCCGATCGCGTTCGCCGCAAGGTGGATCCCCTGGCCTTCGACCCACAGCGCCGCAACCACCAGGAGCGGCACGAGCCCGCGGCGTCCCAGCCCGCCGGAGCGATCCAGCACGAGCCACGCCAGCGGGATGACGACGAGCGGCGTCGCCAGGTCGACCGCCTCCTGCCATGTGAAGGCCCGGGGCGGCCCCGCCGGCGATCGCAGATAGGGAGGCGCGAGCAGGAATGCCGCTAATGCGATGGCGTAGACGATGCACGCAGACGAGGTCCGTTCCGTTCGTGACCACGGCCCAGACCCCGCTCGGCCCGGCCAACCTCTCTCGCCCATACGGCCTCCTCGACCACGCCGAGGGCGGGTCGCCTCGCAGCTGGGTTCGGCCCCGGCCCTGCTCCCGCTCGTGTTCGGGCCCGGCGCGCCTGCCCAGGGGCACCTGCAACGCTACATCGCGCTTCGCCCGCGCGAAGACTCGTCCCGCACGCCCCCGCCGGCCAGAGCGCCCGCTCCCGGACAGTCCACCCGAGCTGGGTGTGCGTCCCGATGCGGATGGGACCTCGCCCGTCGAGCAGGTCGCCACTGGCGCGATCACAGCGGGACGGTGGACACGGCCGAGAGCGCGTCGATCAGGCGTACGCCCCGAGGGCGTCGGCGAAGGCCGAGATCGCCGTCGCGGTCCCGGTGCCCGTTCCCGACTCGGTCTGGCCACTGATCCGTTCCGCCACCGCACCCAGGACGTCGTGCCGGTAGCGCAAGATCGCCGAGCGCACCTTGAGGCCCGCATCCGTCAATCGGGCTCGCTTCGCCCGGCGGTCCGCCTCGTCGGTGCTCAGGGCGACGAGGCCCCGACTCGCGAGGCGGCGGAGGAGCCGGCTGGTCGCCGGCACGGTGACGCCGACGCGACCCGCGACCTGACCGACGCGGGCGCCGTCGGCGTCCTCGCCGAGGATGAGGAGGGCGCGCCACTGCGGGAACGTGAGCTCGGCGCCGGCTGCGGCATCAGCGAGGGCGCGCGTGGTCAGGCCGACAGCTCCGACGACGACCCGCTCGAGTTCGGCCACGAGATCCGGTTCGCCCATCCGTTGCTCCCATGCAAGCCGCGGCGGCCAGGGACCGCCACCGGGACAGCCTCGTGGGCTGGAGCGTAGCAAGGAGGTTGCCTGCTGGCTACTAATATCGACGCCGCGGCGATCAACGCCCTGGGCTGCCGTGCTACGACGTCGACGCAGCACACCCGCGAGAGCACCGAAGCGCCTGCGCTGCTTCGCCGGCCTGGCCAGCCAGGCGACCGCGCCCCCCACGCGCAGGGCGGCACCCCCAGCCAGAAGGCGTCCCCCCGGATGTCTCCCGTACCCGGCTCGGCCACGGCCGAGCCGCGCATGCCGAATCCCGTCAGCCACCCCGACAAGGAGCGAACCGACCAGGCCGGACCGCATCCAGTTGCACCTCGCCCGCTCGCCATCTCGGCACCTCCGGGAGTGCCTGACGCCCGAACGTGTCGATTGTTGCGACGTCCGCCTTGAGCCG
>JAJYGO010000316.1 GCA_021785115.1 Chloroflexota bacterium
TGTTGCCCGTGAGGACCGCCAGCAGACCGTCGTAGTCGTAGTTCGACCCGGTGCCGCTGTCGGTGGTGGGCGGCTGGGTGCCGCCCGTGGGGAGCGCGCCCTGCAGGGTGTACTTGTACGCCCCGACGTTCGACGCCATCAGGTAGTACGTCCCTGCGGCCGTACCGGTGGTGACGTAGAGGTCGTACTGGAGCGCGCCCGCCGAGGGCGAGATCGCCACGTCCACGACCTGCCCGGCCGAGACTCCGACGTTCGCGGCGGCCGAGGCTGCCGTCTCGCCGTAGTAGTTCTTGGCGACCACCTTGACGTACACGTCCGACGTGACGCCGGTGAGCGCCGTCTCGTTCGACGTGGCCGTCCGGGCAGTCAGCGACGGGGCTGCCGGGGTGGAGATGTTGTTGTACATGCCGGCGATGATCTGGTGCTCCTCGGCCAGCATCGCCTCCTGCAGCAGGATGAGGTTGACGAGCGACGAGATGTCCTCGAAGCCCTGTCCGGCGAACTGGGCCAGCCACGAGGCCGCCTCGGTCAGCCCAAAGAACTTGTCGATCTGTTACCCCGAAGTCTTGACGACTTCGTGGCCGGGTCGTTTCCGCCCGGCTCTGCACGTCTCCGTGCAGACCTGACTATGTCACGATCTGGAGCGAGCGAAGTAGCAGGGAAGTCCACAGTACCGGCCACGACGGTTGGGTCGCGTCGTGAACGTCTTGCCGCATCCGATGCAGACGTGCTCGACATCTGGCCCCGCCCATCGGGGATGTGTCGGCCCGGCAAACCGGGTACGGATCGTGTACTGAGGCTCCTTGTCTGCTACCAGCCCGTGGGCATCGACGACCCGCTCGATACAGGCGCTGGCATCCCGATTGATCTCGCTGCCGGTAAACCGGTGGACTCGATAGCCCGCTGCCGCGAGAGCCGCGTCGCGAGCGATGTCCTTCCGGTGCCGGAGGCTCAGCTGATGCTGAGCGCCGTCGGCCTCGATGATGATGGGTGCCTGATTGACCTCGATGTCGACGAGGTACCTGCCGAGCAGGAGCGAGTGTGTGCTGAACCCGATGCCGCGGGCTCGCAGTGCATCGTGCAGTCGAAGCTCGATGGGAGAGTTCACCGCTGGCCCTGCCATCGTCGGTAGGCGATGGAGGAGTGACTGGCGATGGCTCTCTCGGAACGACTCCGTTTGGGTGCTCCGCAGGTGCGCGGCGCGTCGTTCCTGACTCCATGTCGTCCCGGGTCGATTGCCTCTTGGCCGTGTGACCCGTGCCTCACGGAGGATCGGCTTGACTGCTCGATGGAACTCGCGGCCGAGGACCTCTACCGTCTCTCCATCGACGTATCGGCGGATGATCTCCGCCCGCTCGTCGACGGTCAGCGGCTGCCAGCCCTTCGGCCTCGTCATGCCTAATAGCTTACTCTATCTCCAGATCCCGCGCGTGTAGTCGATACGGACTCGCCCCTCGGCAGTGAGGGGATTGCCTCGGCGTCGTCCACATGTCCGGCAGGTGCCGCGAAGGAGGTTCGCCGATACAGCGCGGTTCTTCACTCGCGCGTCGCCGCGCGAGGCCCCACTAGTGCTTGTAGGGGACGATCACGTCGTAGCCGTTCTGGCTGCCCGACGCGGGCAGCGTGTTCGGCCACGAGCTGAACGAGCCGCCGTTGAACTCGCCCATCGACCAGCGCATCGGGTTGCCCGCCGTGCCGCCGGTGTGCGAGCCGCTGATCCCGGTGATGACCTTCGCGCGGTGGGCGACGCCCTGCCCGGGGAGGCGAGGGAGCTTGTTGCGGAACCTCCTGTTACCCCGTCGCATCCTCGCGACGTGCCTCGGTCGTTTCCGCCGAGGTCTCACGATCTCCCGTGAGAGCGGACTGTGTCACCGCCTGTCGGCGGGAGCCCCATCGGGCTTCCCACCAGCGCCTGCGCCACTCCGGGTCCGCCCAGAGCCCGCGCATGCGCGCACCGTTCGCTTGCCGCCACTCCTCGCTGACCGCCGGACTCCATCGGTGGGGGTTGGCGCTGCCCGCGATCTCGTAAGTCGGAGCATCCTCCGCCACGAGTCCGGCAGCCGCCGTTACCTCCGCAATACAGCGGTCGGCGTCTGCGTAGATCTGCGTGCCGGTGAACCGGAAGACCCGGTATCCGGCTGCTCGCAGCGCCTCGTCTCGCACCCCGTCGTGCTCCCGCTGGAGCCGGTGGTAGTGGAGCGCGCCGTCCGCCTCGATGACGACCGGCGCCTGATTGACGAGAATGTCTGCGAAGTACCTTCCAAGGAGTGGCTGCTGGGAGCGGAAGCCGATCCGCGCCCGCTTCAGTGCGTCGTGGAGCTTTCCTTCGAGCGGGGACCACCCTGCCGGGCCTGTGATGTGGCCGAGTCGAGCGATCCACTTC
Source organism: Chloroflexota bacterium (assembly GCA_021785115.1). The sequence continues at coordinate 2,384 of JAJYGO010000316.1, forward strand.
TGACGCTGCTCGTCGCGCCACGCGGGGTCGTTCCAGTGCCGGGCACTGGCCGCTCGCCAGTGATCCGACTTCCTCTGGCCCTTCACGTGGCCACGTGGCTTGATCGGGATACCCTGTCGCTCCAGCTCGTCCCGCACGGCGTAGAACCGGCGGTGGTAGAGCTTGGCGACGCGTATGACGTTCCCGACCCGAGCGTAGTCCTCTGCTAGGTGGCTCCAGTCTGTGACAGGTGCCCCGCGTGCAGTCTCTACGGAGTCCCCGGTGGCTGGCCGGGGTTCCCTCGGCGTCGTCCTCGTGTCCACGGGAATATTGTAGCCCGTAGACTGTCGGATGTTCACCGATACAGCGGGGTTTGCGATGCGGGATCACTCCCGCATGGCCCTTGCTATCGCGAAGGCGAGTACACCGGGTAGGTCAGCCGCGAGGGGGCCACGAGGTCGAACGGCGCGAACGACGTCGACAGCGGGCTCCCGATGCTGATCGACTTCCCGAGCGCCGCGGCCAGCTCGTTGACCGCCGCGACGATCTGGTTCATCGACTGCTGCTGCGGCATCTGCTGGTACGCGGTCAGGAACTGCCCGAACGCGGACTGGTTGATGCCCTTGAGGACGCGCGGGGTGTCGGCCTTCGTCCGCATCGCGCTCTTGCGGAGCGCGGCCATGAGGGCCTGTCCCTCGTGGTCGGCGCTCTTCTGGCGCATCGGCTTCGGGTTGGGACCGTGGCCGGTGACGCGGAACGCCGAGCCCTTGACGAGTTCGGCGGCGAGCGGCGCGGCGTTGTCCTTCGCCCGCTTCGCCACCACCGAGAAGTCGGACAGCCGCGGAATGCCAGTCGGCACCGCGCGACCGCCGTCGAGGACGGTTGCCAGTGATCGCTCCTGTCTGCGCCCGTGGGCGCTGGTATCGGGTTATTCCGCCAGATCGTCGATGTCGACGCCCAGCTTCGCGAGCTTGCGGATGGCTCGCGTGCGCTGGTCCGGTGCGCCCGCACGGGCGACGCCGGCCCAGTAGTCGACGACGGACTGCCGCTCCTGCTCCTGCTTGGCCTGACGCCGAGCCTCCTTGGCGCTGGGACCGATCTGGACCGCCTTGCGAACCGCCGTGCCGCGGTCGGCACGCTGTGCGGGATCGCCCTGCGAGGCCATCTGGTCCACGAGCGTCTGGAGCGAGGCGACCTTGCCGACCCACGGCCCGACGGCCTTGCTGACCGCCGCGTCGATGTCGGCCTGCGTGATGCTGGTGATGACTGCCTCGGCGGAGGGCGCGACCTGCGTCGACCCGCCGAGCTTCTCGCCCGGTGCCGGCGCGGAGGCCGGGATCGCGAGCGGCTTGGGGAGGTTGCCCGCCCCGTTGGGGATCGTCCCGATGGACGGCGGGCGCTGGAACGACTGCGCGGGCTGGCGCGTGATGCCGGCCCAGCCGGAGGGGTCGGGGGCCGTGAAGCTCCGATCCTCCGTCCCGTACGGCGGGTTGGGCGCGTCCATCCGGCACAGGTCCGGCATCAGCGCCACCAGCGCGTCGTGGAAGTCGGTCATCTTGTCGGCGAACGACCGCTGCTGCCCGTCCGTGAGCGGGCCGCGGTCGAACTGGTCGGCGTCCACCGGCCGCAGCGGGGCGGTGACCGTCTGGTCGTGCTCCGCCGTGGCGGTCATGGCCGCCTCGCCGGACGTGATGTACGGCCGGCGGAACTGGCCCGGCTGCGGCGGGTCGGTGGGCTTCGGGATGGTCGGCCCGCTCCCGCCCGGCCCCATCGCGTCGGCGTTGGCCTGCTTGAACGCGCCGTGCAGCTCGTCGCGCGCGGCGAGGAACAGCGACGCGGCCTCGGGCTCCGACTGCTCGGCGTCGAGGAACACGGTGAGGGCGTAGTACGCCTTCGCCAGCTTGTGGACGCCCATCGCGTGCTGGCCGCCGCCGCCGTCCTCCTGCACCTCGTTGGCGAGCATGGAGTACAGCGCCTGCTGCGCCATCGGCCCCATCGCCGCCGCCACGCCGTTCTTCTGGATCGACGGGTAGGCGTCGAGCAGCACCTCCGTGCTGTACGCCGGGCAGGCGCTGTCGTGCGCCCGGCGGAGGGCCTTCGGCAGCGCGGCCAGCGTGCTCGGGCGGAGCATCGGCATCGCCCCCTTGCCGAGCAGGCGCTCGGACTCGCGGATCTGACGCTTGGCGACCTTGGCGGCCACCTTGGCCTCCTTCTTGGCCTGCTGCTCGTCCTTCCACGACTGCGGCAGCTCGGCCACGTACGCCGCGCCCTTGCGCCGCGCGATGCTCGTGAGGCGCTTCTGGAACTGCGCGAACGTCTTGGGTCCCTTGTACCGGCCCCACGACGACACCGCGTCGGACACGTCGCCGGGACTGGCGATGGGGAACCCGCCGTCCGGCGCGTCCTCCGGGAACACGAAGTCCTTGGCCGGGATCTTCGACCGGTCGGTGCCGCCGCCGACGTTGGGGTCCTTCGCCGGTGCGTCGCCCGCTGCCTTCGACGCCGCCTGCCCGACCTGCTGCACGTTGTCCGCGCCCTTGAGCTTGAACCCGCACTGGTCGCAGTACGCCGCGTCGACGTCGTTGTGCTTGCCGCAGTTGGGGCAGATCACCGTCTCGTCGGGGTCGGCGTGGTACGGCTTCGGGTCGTACCCGTCGTCCGCCTGCTTGGCGGCCTTCTTCGCGCTGGGGATCGCCGGCCCGTCGCCGGTGGGCGGACCCATCGAGGGCTGCTCGTTGGCGACCTTGCGGCCCCTCGGCTTCTTCGCCTTCGGAGGCTTCTTGCCGAACGGCGGGGCAGCGCCCTCGAACGGGGGCTTCGCGGCCGGGGTGCTGGCGGCGTCCGGGGCGGCTGCCTTGTCGCCGTCGTCGTCACCGCCCGACACGTCGCCGGCGTCCGACGCGAGCTGCTCCGCGGCCTCCACGATGTCCTGCACGTCGTCGGCCACGTCGGACAGGTCCGCGCCCTTCGCCGCCGGCATCGCCGCCCCGCACTTGTCGCACTTCCCGTCCGTGAAGGCGGTCCCGCCGCACTTCCCGCACTTGGCGGCCTTCTCGGCGTCGGGAGGGGCGTCCTCCTGCGCGGTCGTCGTCTGGGCGTCGGTCACTGACTCCTCCTGCTCGTGCGCGTGAGCGTGCGGCTGTCCCTCGTGGAACTCGTCGTGCGGCGGGGTGCCCGCCGCGTGGGTGTGGGGATGCTTGTGGGGGATCCCGCCCGGCCCCATGTGCATGTGGCTGTGCGTGTACGAGCCCGCCTTTACGGCGTCGGGCTCGACCGCCCCGCCGACGATCTTGCCGACGTACTCCACGCCGCCGTTCTTGGCTCGCTTGGCGATGGCGAAGTGCGCGTTGTAGTTGGCCCCGCGGTCGACGAGACTCAGCTCCACGATCTCGCCGTCCACGATGCGGCCGTTGCGGGCGGATCGGTCGCGGACGATGCGGGGACGGGCGATCCCCACCGAGTAGTCGCTGTAGATGCCCTCCAGCACCTTCTGGACGGCGACCGGATCGACGACCTTGCTCTTGACGAGCTGCGCGCCATCCTCCGCCACGAGCTGCACGCCCTTGCCCACGGCGGAGGGCTGGTGCATCTCCCTGACGTTGGCGCGCGTGGCGAACCACTTGGCCATCGCCCGGTTCGCGAACTCCGGGTCGACGATCTGGTCGTCCGAGTCCACGGTCCCGTCAGTCGCCGTGCCGAACACGTAGACGCTCCCGTCGGGTGCCTTCTCGACGCGGCTGATGCGGCCGAGGCGAGCGTAGGTCAGCTCCCCCGACGGGTCGACGATGGATGCTACTGAGCACCTCCGCGGTGGGGAGCGGACTCGACGTGGAGCCGCTCGTACTCGGCGCGACGCCTGCCGCCGTCGGGGGCGGCGCGCTCGGCCATGACGATGAGGCAGTCTGCGATGAGGTCTAGGTATGCCAGCGACAGTTCCTCGCGCCGGTCGGCCAGAGCGTACGTCGGGCCGGCCTCGCCGACGGCGGGATGTGCCGGGACGGACTGGTGGACCCAGCGTCCGCAGAGGGTGCAGCTCTGCGTCATCGGCACGCCGTGGAGGCAGGTGGTCGGAGGGATCGACTGGAACGACATCACGTTACCCGTTGACAGACCCTTGCGGGTCGGCTAGAATCGTCTTACCAGCAAGGGAGCGACACCGAGATGCAGACCTTCCAGACCAGCATCCTCCTGAACGAGCAGCCCGGCCACATGCTCTGGCGCTACGAGCCGGGCGACGCCCTCCGCCGGGTGCTGCGCGCCGACCACTCCGCGTTCTTCACCGTCGAGGCGGAGACGGTCGAGCAGGCGCTGGAGAAGGTCTACGTGATCGGCCAGAAGGAAGACCCGTGGGGCACCACACCGGCCGACAAGTACGGCCGGACCTACCCCCTCACCGAGCGGTCCGTCTCGATGGGCGACGTGATCGCCGTCGGCGGCCTCGGCCGCTGGTCGGTCGAGGGCTTTGGGTTCAGGAAGGTGGAGGCATGACGACCCACCGGGTCATCGCAGAGCCGGACGACGACGGCTGGCTCGCGATGGATGATGCCGGCCGCGTCCGGCGGTACCCCAGCGCCCCGGCCCTTCGCCGGGCAGTCGAGGGCCGGGACCGGCGCGAGGCCGGTCGACGCGGGATCGTCGTGACGATGATCGAGTGGCGAGACGTGCCCGAGGGCTTCGTTCCGCCGGACGCCGCGCGATGACCTACCGCCTGCGGCGATGACCTACCGCATCGAGCCGGTCGGAGCCCGCGGGGACTTCGGCCGGACGATCTTCCGCTGCGCCACCTGCTCGCGTCGGATCGAGCGCGTCGCGCGCCCCGGCGCGTGGGAGCGCCACGTCGCCTCGATGCACAACTACGGCGGCGGGCCGATGCCGCGCGACGACGAGCACTACTACTGGCGGCACCGCGCCCCCCCGGCCGCTACCGCGCCCTCGGGGAAGGGCTCGATCCTCGCCGCCGATAGGCCCCGCCCGAGAAACGTCGTATCGGCTCGCCGTCCCCGACGAGGCTGTACCACACCGCATCGGGGCGGAACTCTCGTTCTACCCCGGTTCACGGCGACGTGACGCGGTCCTAGCCCGTCGTCTCACCCAGCAGACGGTAGTACGAGTGCGACAGCTCCCGCTCCGACAGCACCCGGTAGCGGTCGAGCACGTCGGTGTCGTCCAGCCGGCGCTGGGTGAAGAACGAGTAGTGCGCGACCAGCGCCATCCCGTTGACGACGTTCCACCGCCGCTGCTGGCGCGGCCACTCCTCGGTGAGAAAGATCTCCTCGTCACGGTTCGGGGTCGGCCCGCCCCACGACGCGGCCTGCTCGCCGGTCCAGAGGAAGTTGCTGATGCTGAACCGCGTCGCGTCGGCCA
>JAJYGO010000018.1 GCA_021785115.1 Chloroflexota bacterium
TCGCCGCCGGGCTGCTCGGCAAGGGGCTCGATGTGCAGCGCGAGCGGCACGAACGCTGTGTCCAAGGGCAGCGCCCAGAGCCAGAGGAACGCATCGTCGGTGGGGCTGGGGACGAGGTCGGAGACGCCGACAAGATTCCCACCGTACTTGCCCGGCAGGATGGTCAGGGCACCGGACTGCCCGGCAGCCGCGTACCGGCCCGCCATCTGGCGATCGTGAGGCCCGCGCCAGTCGAGCGGCTCGTTCTCGAGGTGGGAGACCGATGCGAACGCGACCGACCCCCAGCCGAGGATGCCGTCGTTGACCTCGAAGCGCCGCCGCACGGTTCGGACGAGGTGCCGGCCGTCGTGCGCCTCGACGTCGTAGACCGCGAGCGGCTGGCCGACGGGCATGACCTGCCCCGGCGGAATGGCCTCGGGCCGGTACCCGTCGCGATCCCGCCAGACATCGCAGAGGTGCGCGACGACGAGATGGGACGCCGGCAACGCCGCGTCGATCGGGATGGTTCGGTGCCCGTCGACATGGATCCAGCGGGCGGCTGACGGGTCAGCCGGGCCGAGGTCGAACGGCACGCCGCGGAAGCCCTGGCGACCCGACGGCAGCCGGCTGAGCGCGCCCGCAAGCAGCGGGTGCAGTCGTCCGCGCGCGTCGCTGGCCGTCAGCGTCCGGTGGGCGTCGAGTGCGAGCGGCTCGGCGAGGGCGGTCGTTCGTCTTGCGCTGCGAGCCGTGACGGTGGACCCGGAATCGTCGGATTGACTCCTCACGCCGGCGACAGTAGCATCACGCAAACGGTTGCGCTAGAGGCCCACGTGACGTTCCCTGTGGTGAGGAGGACAGTCGGGATGGACGGCTTGCCGAGTCGGGCCGTTGACGCCGCCCGCCGCCGCCCCGGAGTGGCCGGCATCGTCCCGTCGTCGTCGCAGGCCCTCGGCTCCGAGTCTGGGCGGTGACCGACGGCCAGCCAGCGATCGAGCTGATCGCGGCGACGAAGCGCTACGGCGACGCGGTCGCCCTGGACGCCGTGGACCTGCGGATCATGCCCGGCGAGTTCTTCTGCCTCCTCGGGCCATCGGGTTGCGGCAAGACCACCACGCTGAACCTGATCGGCGGGTTCATTCCGCTCACGTCGGGTGAGCTTCGGATCGAGGGGCGCAGGGTGCACGACCTGCCGCCGCACAAGCGCAACGTGAACACGGTGTTCCAGAACTACGCCCTGTTCCCGCACATGACCGTGGCCGAGAACGTCGCGTTCGGGCTCAGGATGGAGCGCCTCTCGAAGAACGAGGTGGTCAGGCGCACCGGCCAGTACCTCGAGCTGGTGGGGTTGAGCGGCTTCGGCAGCCGTCTGCCGTCGCAACTCTCGGGCGGCCAGCAGCAGCGTGTCGCCCTCGCCCGGGCGCTCGCGAAACAGCCGGCGGTACTGCTGCTGGACGAGCCGCTGGGCGCCCTCGACCTCAAGCTGCGCAAGCAGATGCAGACCGAGCTCGCCCGCATCCACCGCCAGGTAGGCACCACCTTCGTATTCGTCACGCACGATCAGGAGGAGGCCCTCTCGATGGCGACGACGATCGCCATCATGTCGGGCGGCAAGGTGCTCCAGCAGGGCTCGCCGCGGGAGGTCTACGACGCTCCCGCGAACAGGTTCGTGGCCAACTTCATCGGTGACACCAACTTCATCGAGGGCTCGGTTCGGGGCGGAGCCGGCGCGTCCGCGTTCATGCTGGGGGACGGCACAGAGCTCCAGCTGGCCGAGCCGGCCCCCGAGGGGCCGGCCACCTTGATGGTCCGCCCCGAGTACCTGAAGCTTCGGCCGGCGGCCGACATGTCGGGCTTCAGGGGCGTCCCAGGCAATGTGGTCAACGTGGCGTTCCTGGGGAATCACACGCGGGTGACGGTCGCGACGGCCGCCGGCGATCTCGTCGCCGTCGTGCCGCACGGTCTGGATGGACCGATGGCCGAGTCGGCAGGCGAACTCGGCGAGGAGGTGTGTATTTGGTGGCGGCCCGATAAGGCGGCACTGATCCAGGACTAGTCCGACCATGAGATGGAGGAGGCTCACGGCATGGATGAACTAACCAGGCAGCTTCGGAGACGCGAATTCCTGAAGCTTGTGGGCGCCATAGGCGCGACCGCCGGCTTGGGTGCCTTCTTGGCAGCCTGCGGGGCGTCGAGTCCCACGGTCGCCCCGACGGCGGCTTCAACGGCGGCTCCTTCGACGGCTGCGGGCGGCGCAGCGTCAACAGTGCCGACGGTGGCGCCGGCGTCCGCGACCCCGGGCCCGACCGGAACCTTCAACTGGCTGACCTGGAGCGACCACTGGTATCAGGCGCAGCTGGACAAGATCGCCTCTGAGATCGGCATCAACGCCAACATCACCAGTTTCAGCGACAACATCGACGCCTACACGAAGATCCAGCAGGTCGGCGGCCAGGTCGACCTGGTCTCCGGCGATGCCCTGTGGGTGCCGCACTACTACGAGTCGCAGCTGATCGACGCCTTCGACATCAACTCGCTCCAGGTCGCGAGCCAGCTGTACTCGATCGCCCGCCAATTCCAGATCTGGCAGAGCCCGGCCGGCTACCTCGGCTATCCCAACGGCTGGTCGCCGGTCCAGATCGCCTACGACCCGACGCATGTCACGCCGGGTGCGGACTCGTGGCAGCTGCTCCTCGACCCCAAGTACAAGAAGCGCGTGATCGTCGAAGACCAGCCGGTCGAGATCATGGCCTACATGGGCAAGGCCGCAGGGGTCAAGGACCCCTACAACATGACGCCCGACGAGATCGCGCAGGCCAAGGCGCTCCTGATCCAGCTCAAGCCGAACATCCTGCGCCTGGCCCCCCAGAACACGGACACCATCGCCGCCCTCAAGAACGGCGAGGCCTGGATCGCGACCATCAACCTGGGCGCTGACATCAGCGTCAAGGACCAGGGCGGGCCCGCGCTCACGGTCTACACGCCGAAGGAGGGGACGATCGGCTGGATGGACTCCGAGATGCTCGTCCACGGCGGGACGAACTCGAACCTGCTGTTCCCCTTCCTCGAGGCGGCCGAGCAGGCCGAGTACGTGGCAGCCAACTTCATGATCAACAAGCGTCCGCTGTTCAACGAGAAGGCCTAAAAGCTGCTCATCGACCAGGGCCAGCAGGAATTGGCCGACCACATGCTCTACAACAAGCCCGAGACCGTGCTGACCATGACCCTGAAGGGCCCGGGCAGTTCGACCCAGGCGGCAATCGCCGCCTTCAACGACGTCTTCGGCGCCTGACGCGTCGCAGGCTGAACCCATGATCGGCGAAGCCCGCGAGGGGGTTGGCTCGGCCCCGCTCGCGGGCTCCTCCGGCGGGCTCGTGCGCAGGCTCGGCAGGGCCGTCCCAGCCCTGCCGGGTCTCGCCGTGCTCGTGTTCCTGTTCATCGTTCCGATGCTGATCATGTTCCTGTTCAGCTTCTGGCGGACGGACCCCGATTTCCGAGTGGTCCCCGACTGGAACCTGGACAACTACCTCCGGTTCTTCGTCGAGGGGACCTACCTTCGGACGTTCATCAAGACGCTGGTCATGGGCTCCATCGTCACGGTGGCTGCCCTTGCGATCTCGCTGCCGTTCGCGTACTTCCTCGTGCGCTACACGAGCCGGCGCACGCAGCGGGTCGTCCTGCTCGCGGTCATCGTCCCGTTCTGGACGAGCTACCTGCTCCGCGTCTATGCGTGGCAGGCGATCCTGGGGGAGCACGGCGCCCTGAACCAGTTCCTGATGGGGATCGGCGTGCTGCGCCAGCCGTCCATGCTGTTCGTCTACGACGACCCGGGCGTGTTCGTGGTTCTGACGTACGTCTACTTCCCGTTCGCGGTCCTCGCGCTGTACTCGGCGCTCGAGAAGTTCGACTTCACCCAGCTGACGGCGGCGCAGGACCTCGGTGCGCGGCCGGACCAGGCGTTCCGGCACATCCTGCTGCCGCAGATCAGGGCAGGCGTGATCACGGCGTGCATCTTCGTGTTCATCCCGATCCTGGGCGAGTTCCTCACGCCGACACTGGTGGGCGGCGCCCAGAGCAGCCTGATCGCGAACCTCGTGGTGAACTACCTCCGCCAGGCCCAGTTCCCGGAGGGAGCCGCCCTGGCGATCATCATCGCCGGCTTCGTCACGCTGGTCATGGTCGTCTTCCGTAAGTCGTTCCGCGTCGAGGACGTGGTGACCCGTGGCTAGGCGCGCGAGCCCCATCGAGTCCATGCCCGTCGGGCGCTTCGCGCGGCAGACGCGCTGGGGCCTGATCCTTCTGGCTGGCGCGGTGATCGCCTTCCTCTACCTGCCGATCGCCTTCCTGATCCTGTTCTCGTTCGAGGTCGCCGCCACGCCCGGCCTGCCGATCACCGGCCTGACGCTCCACTGGTACGAGGTGCTGCTCGCGGACACCTCGATCCAGAAGGCGGTGCTGACCTCGGTCGAGGTGGCGCTCGTCGTCACTGCAGTGGCCACGATCATCGGCACGATGGTCGCGTTTCCGCTCGTGCGCGGCGGCGTTCGGGCGCCCGGCACCCTCCGCCTCGGCTTCACGATGCCGATCATGATCCCGGGTGTGCTGCTGGGCATCGGCCTGCTGATCTTCTTCCGGCAGGTCCTGCACGTGCCGCTGGGGCTGTACACCGTGGTGGCCGGCCACCTCGTGTTCACGATCCCGTTCGTGGTGCTCATCGTGGCGGCCAGGCTGCAGGGCTTCGACCGGCGCCTCGAGTGGGCCGCTGCCGATCTGGGCGCCAACACACCCGCCACGCTGCGCCACATCGTCCTGCCACTCATCGCGCCGGCGATCCTGGCCGGCGCCCTCATGTGCATCACCCTCTCGATCGACGAGTTTGTCATCACGTTCTTCACCATCGGCCCCCAGCAGACGCTCCCGCTCTACATCTACACGCAGATCAAGTTCGGCGTCACCCCTGAAGTCAATGCGATGGCCACTGTGATCCTCGCGGTCACCCTGGGGCTTGTCGTGCTCGGCTGGGGCTTGATGGCCGTTCGGAGCGCCGCGGCAGCACGCCGCCGGAACAGGAACAGGGACTGATGCGCGCCGCCGTCTTTGCGGGTGAAGGCCGTCTGGTCCTGGAGGACCGCCCTGTGCCGTCGGTGGTGCCCGGCGAGGTGCTCGTCGCGGTGGAGGCCTGTGGCGTCTGCGGGTCGGACCTCGCAGTCCTCGACGTCCCGCCGCGCCACCCCGCCACGCCCGGCACCATCCTGGGGCACGAGATCGTCGGGCGCGTGGCAGCGCTCGGCGACGGCGTCACGTCGGTGGCCCTGGGGGCCCGGGTTGTGGTGGACCCAGACCCCAAGTGCGGTGCGTGCCCGTCGTGCAAGGCGGGTCGTCCGGCCACCTGCGAGCGGATCGTTGCGCTGGGCGTGCACCGCGACGGGGCGCTCGCGAGCCATGTCAGCGCGCCCGCGGCCTCGTGCCACGTGATCTCAGACGCCGTGCCGACTGCGCTCGCGGCCCTCGCCGAGCCGCTGGCGTGCGTGGTCAACGGCACCAACAAGGCAGGACTGCGCCCTGGCGAGTCGGCCGTCGTCTTCGGCGGCGGCGCGATCGGCTGCCTGTTCGCGGCGGTGTTCGCCGCGGGCGGCGCATCGGCGGTGGTGGTCGTCGAGCCCAACGCGGCGCGGTCCCCCGTGGCCACCGCCGTCGGGGCGACGCATGTGCTCACGCCCGACGAGTGGGCGGCCGAGCACGACGCCATCCTTCCCGGCGGCGCCGACGTTGTGGTGGACGCCGTGGGCAGCGTACTGCCGGACGCGATCGACGCGGCCGGCATGGGCGCCCGCGTGATCGTGTTCGGGATGAACGTCAACGCCCGCCCGGCGGTGCGCCAGGTGGAGATCACGGAGAAGGGCCTGACGATCCTCGGCACCTACATCACGGCGTTCACCTTCCCCCAGGCGATCCGGCTGCTCGAGTCGGGATCGCTCAATGTGGAGCCGCTGGTGTCGGCCGTGCTGCCGCTCGAGCACCTGGAGGAGGGGCTGGCCATGCTCAAGTCGGGGGCCGCGACGAAGGTGGTGGTGACCCCGTGACCGCCATCCGGGTGGCGTCCGCGCCCTGCTCGTTCGGTGTGGACGAGGTGGTGGTCCACGACACGTGGATGCCGGGACCGGACGAGCTGCTCGACTGGATGGCGACCCTCGGCTATGAGGGCACCGAGCTCGGACCGCCAGGCTTCATGGGCGACGGGCCCACGACGGGAGCGCGGTTGGCGGAGCGTGGGTTGACGTTCATCGGCGCGTTCCTGCCCCAGACGCTCACTGACGACGAACGCTGCGCTCGTGACCGGGCCTGGATGGAGGGGCTGCTGGCCGAGATCCGCCGCGGGCTCCCGGAGGGCGCTGCGCCGTTCGCGGTGCTCTCGGACGCCATCGACCAGCCGATTCGCCAGCGGGCCGCCGGGCGGGTCGCGTCGCGTCCCGACGCCCAGCTCGACGGCACCGGCTGGCAGCGCTTGGTGGACAACCTCCACCGGTCCGCCGAGCGGGCGGCAACGCTCGGCTTCCAGCCCGTGGTCCACCCCCACTGCGGAACGTACCTCGAGACCGCCGGCGAGATCGACCGGCTGGTCAACAGCCTCGACCCGTCGCTGATCGGGCTGTGCCTGGACACGGGCCACTTCCGCTTCGGCGACGCCGAGCCAGCCGCCAGTCTCCGCGCCTATCGCGCGCTGGTCCGGCATGTGCACGTCAAGGACTGCGCCACGCGGGTCCGCGACGCGGTCGTGGCGCGGGGCGAAGACGTCATAGCGGCCCTCGCTAACGGCGTGTTCTGTGGACTCGGGGCGGGCGACGCCGACATCCCGGCTGCGGTGCAGGCCCTCCGAGATATCGGCTACACCGGCTGGGTCGTGGTGGAGCAGGACCAGTTCTTGGCCCTTTCGGTCACGCGTGACGAGGTCGTGGATGGCCAGCGGGCCAACCGCGAGTACCTCTCCCGCCTGGGGGTTTGAGGCTCCGAGCCGGGTCGGCGCACCGGCCTCGACGGGGGATGTCGTTGACACCGGCGCCGGCCCGCCGCCGCATCTAGCCGCCGGCCCGCCGCCGGGTGCTCTCGCGGACCGCGAGGCGCACAGGGAGCACTCGTGTCGGCGCGAGCTCGCCGGTGGCAATGGCGCCGAGCAGCACGGCCACCGCCAGGGCGCCCATCTCGGCCGCCGGCTGGATCACCGTCGTGAGGCGCGGGTTGGCGATGGCGGCGAACGGGATGTCGTCGAAGCCGGCCACCGCGACGTCCCCCGGCACCGACACCCCGATCGTCCGGAAGCCGTCGAGCAGGCCCAGGGCCACCCGGTCGTCGTACGCGACGACCGCGTCTGCGCCGGCGTCGCGCAACTCCGCCGCCAGCTTCGCGCGCGCGTCCGCCAAGTACGAGAACGGCCCCAGCGGCGCGACGCCCAGTCGCTCCCTGACGATCGTGTCGAGCGCTCCCTGGCGAACCGCGTTCGATCCCGGCCGATCGGGCACGCCGACGAATGCGATTCGGCGGCAGCCCTCGTCCGCGAGGTGCTCGACGAGCTGGCGGATCCCGTCGGGTTCGTCCGGCCGCAGGCAGCCCAGGTCCAGCTGGATCGGTCGCCCGCCCTTGAGCCGCTCGCTGTTGAGGAACACGACCGGGCTGGGTCGAACCATCGCCGTGATCGCCTCGAGGTCGAGCACGGAGCCCATGAGCGCCAGGCCGTCGGCGCGGTGCGCCGTG
>JAJYGO010000357.1 GCA_021785115.1 Chloroflexota bacterium
GGGCTGCGCGATCTCGGTGGTCACGACTTGCGCCTCCTTGGGGGCTGCTGCTCGGGCGGTGGCTCTAGGCGGGGCGGGCGTCGGGGTCGGGCAGGACGAGGTCCCGGATCGTGCCCTGGAGGTCGTGGTACGACTTCACGAAGGTTCGCAGGGTGCGGGCGCTGGCGCCGTACTGCTCGAACTCCGCGGGCGCCATCCCGTCGGGATCGTACGCCCGGCGGAAGTCCGGCACACGGTCCAGGAGGTCGTCGACGAGCGCCGGGTCGACCGGCGCGTCGATCCGCGGCTCCGGCGCGATCCCGCTCCTGTTGAAGCGAACCTGCCAGGGGTAGGGGAGGGTCATGCTCACGTCGCCCCCCACGAGCTCCGTCCAGTGGAGCCGGTGACGGTACGCGGCGGCGAGGAGGCGCGAGCGGTAGCCGCGCTCCTGGAAGATGCCGTACGTGCGCTTGAAGACGGCGAGGCCCGCCCAGTTCGGGGCGTCGGGGTGGACGGCGAGGTCGTCGCGCTCCACGAGGACCTTCATCCAGTCGTCGAGGCGGCCGATCATGAGCGTGACGATCGGCGACATCGACGCCGTCTCCTCGCCGCCGGCGGTGCGTCGAGCGAGGCCGCGCTCGACGGCCTCGGCGGCGGCGAGGGCCTGGGGGACGGTGAAGCTCACCGTGGCGTTGATGCTCACGCCGCGGGCCGTCGCCTCCTCGATCGCCGCGATCCCGGCGGCCGTCGCCGGGAACTTCACCTGCATGTTCGGGGCGAGGGTCGCGAAGCGGACGGCCTGCTCGACCATCCGGGCGGGGTCGCGGTGGTTCGCCGGGTTCGTCTGGAGGGACAGGCGTCCCGCGCGCCCGCGCGCCCGCTCGAAGACCGGGGCGAGGACCGCGGCGCCACGGGCGGCCATCTCCTCGACGATCGCCCACGTCAACTCGACCTCGGACCACTGCGGGTGCTCCGTCGCGAGCTCGTGGACGCGGGGGACCCAGTGGTCCCTCTCCTTCTTCATGACCTCGAGGACGATGCTCGGGTTCGAGGTGGCGCCGGTGGCGCCCCGCTCGACGGCGTAGGCCAGCTCGGCGACCGCGCACGAGTCGTTCCAGTACTGCGTCGGCGTCTCCCGCGTCATCCGCAGGAGCGGGCTCTCGATCATCGTCGTGACCATGCGGTCTCCTCGATCCGGACCCGCGGCGCCGGGGCAGGTCGGCGGATCGCGCCCCGATCGGCGTCGGGGCGCGCCCATCGCGCCTCGCGTGCCGCGATGCAGGGCATATAATCGATCATCGATGCTTCGAACGCAAGCCACGCTGCCCGCCGACCCTGCGCCTCCAGGGTTGACGTGGCGTTCCGCGGTGCTATCCTCCAACAATCGATTATCGACGATTCACCGGCAGCGGCGCGAGCGCGGCGGAGGCGAGGATGTCGAGATCAGGGTCACGCTCGACCCCGGAGCGATGAGCGAGCGACACCTCGCCGGGCCCGAGGACGCCCGGCGCGTCGGCCGCCGCGCGCGGCGCGCGGCACGGTTCATCGGCGCTTCGAACGGGGAGCGACTCCCGACGGAGGTGGCGATCACAGAGAGCATGCGGCGCTTCACGCGGATCTCCCGCGCGGCGAGCTAGGCGTCCCGCTCGGCCCGGCGACACCAGGCAGGCACAGGAGGAAGCCACGGTGCCCCTCAAGGAAGAAGTCCTCGGCGAGTTCCTCGGGGACGCGACGTTCCCGATCGAGTGGACCTCGGAGACGGAGAAGCTCCTCTTCTGGGTCTACGACGACCTGCACAACCCCAAGCCGCTGAGCCCGATGTTCGAGGACATCGGCGGCTGGTGGATGAGCTGCGACCACATGTTCCGCCGGTTCGGCACGCCGTTCGCGACCGACTGGATCTACAAGAACATCAACGGCTGGTGCTACACGGCGGCGATCCCCGCCGAGGCCGGCCTCGAGCTCGCCACGCAGGAGTACAACTTCCGGGTCAGCGCGATCGTGCCCGAGGACGACACGTATGCGGGCAGCATCGGCGCCTACCTCGGAACGGTCCTGCCGGTCTACGGGCACAACTTCGCGCACTGGTGGCGCACCCGGTTCGTGCCCGAGATGCAGAAGAACTTCGACTATATCGAGGGCATGCTCGACCGGAAGGGCCGGCTGAGCCTGGCCGACGTGGCCGTCCTCCTCGAGGACGCCATTGACATGCACGACCGCCACTGGAAGATCCACTGGATGCTGAACTTCGCGCAGCTGAGCGCGACGCTCAACCTCCGGGCGGTCATGGAGAAGACCCACGGCAAGGTCGACGAGGTCCTCCTCGGCCGGCTGCAGAACTCGGCGAGCGACCGCAACTGGGACAAGATCCGGGCCCTGTGGGAGATGAAGGAAGAGGTCAAGGGCGACGCGGAGCTCGGCCGGGCGTTCGCCTTCGAGACCGCCCCCCAGATCGTGCCGGCCCTCCAGGCCACGGAGCGCGGTCGCCGCTTCATCGCCGAGCGCGTGAAGCCGTACCAGAAGGAGTTCGGCTGGCACGCGGTCTGGAGCCACGAGTTCATCTTCCCGTCCTTCTACGAGGACATGAACCCGGTCATCCAGCTCGTCCGCGACCAGTACTCCTCGGACTACGACTACCCGTCGAAGGTCGCGGCCCTCAAGGCCGACATCGACGCGGCGGCGAAGGAGATCCTCGCGGGGCTCGAGGGCGAGGCGCTCGAAGAGATGCGCGCCGCCAACGAGATCAACCTGAAGATGGCGCCGCTCACCCCGGACCATCACTTCTACATCGACCAGGGCGCGAACGCCCACGTCCGCCAGGTGCTCCTCGCCATTGGCGAGAAGCTCGTGGAGATGGGCGTCCTCGACGCCCGGGACGACGTGATCCTGTTCCGCTACAACCAGCTCCGCGAGTTCATCGGCAACCCGGCGAGCATGGACGGGCGGGCGATCGTGGCGGCGGCCAGGGCCCGGCGCGCCGCGGCCGAGCAGTACCAGCCCAGGGACTGGGTCGGCACGGCGACCGCGACCCAGCTCGCCTTCCCGTACCTCAACCTGTGGGGGTTCCCCGACAAGTTCTATCGCTCGATCGAGAACGAGCCCGGCAGGGTGAAGGGCATCGCCGGGTCGCCGGGCGTCGTCGAGGGCGTGGCCCGGGTCGTCGGCTCGGAGGCCGAGTTCGACAGCCTCCAGGTCGGCGAGATCCTCGTCTGCCAGATGACGAACCCGGCCTGGCAGGTCCTGTACGGCAAGATCATCGCCGTGGTGACGGACGCCGGCGGGACGGTGTCGCACCCCGCCGTCCTCGCTCGCGAGTACGGCATTCCGGCCGTCGTCGGCACGTCCGTGGCCACGTACAAGATCCGGACCGGCGATCGCGTCCGCGTCGACGGCAACGCCGGCGTGGTCGAGGTCCTCGTCAGCGCGCCGGCCGCGCCGGCGATCGTCGGCAGCTAGCGTTCCGCCGATGACGCGCGACGCCTCCATCTCGCGCAGCGTCCTCAGCGACCAGGTCAAGGACCGCCTCCTCCAGGCGATCCTCGACGGCCGCTACCCGCCGGGGGCCCGGATCGTCGAGACGCGGGTCGCCCGCGAGCTCGGGACGAGCCAGGCTCCCGTGCGGGAGGCGCTCCGCGACCTCGAGGCGCTCGGCGTCGTCGAGACCACCGCCTTCCGAGGAGCTCGCGTCCGCCGCCCGTCGGCGGCGGAGCTCCTCGAGGCGTTCGCCATCCGGGCGGAGCTGGAGTCCCTCGGGGCCCGGCTGGCGATCCCACGCCTGGCGGACGCCGACCTCGCGACGCTCGAGGGGTACATCGAGGAGATGCAGCGGGCGGCCGAGGCCGGCGACACCCACGACGAGGCGGCCGCCGACGCGGCGTTCCACAGCCGGATCGTCGAGCTCGCCGGCAACCGGACCCTCGCCCGCGTCTGGCGGACGCTCGAGCCATACTCGCGGACGTACATCACGATCGACGCGCCCGGCATCGACCGGCGCCGGATCGCCGACGAGCACCTCCCCGTCCTCGACGCGCTCCGTCGCCGCGACCCGGACCTCGTCGTGGAGGTTCTCCACCGCCACTTCGCCACCGCGGCGGCGATGCTCGCGAGCCTCTGGGAGCGGACCGACGCCGCCGGGTCCCGGCCTGCGAGCGGGTCCGGTCCCGCCGTCCGGCGCCCGGCATCCCGTCGCGTGCCGCGCGCCATCCCCTCGCTCGTCGAACCACCCGCCTGAAACCGCCGGAGTCGAAAGGACGCCATGAACGACCAGCTGCACCTGTCGGAGGAGATGTCCGCCGGGACGGCCCGCCTCCGGGTGGACGTCCACGGGAGCGAGCCGCGCGAGCACGTCCTGGAGGACATGAGCTTCCTCAACTACCGGCTCGCCGACGTCCGCATCTCCCCGACCGTGACGCTGGCCGAGCCCGACATCGTCTGGCACGAGGACGGCCCGAAGGACGTCCGCTACGACGGGCGCACGGTCACGTTCACCGGCCCGTGGCCTGCCGGCCCGCTCCAGAAGGTCATCGTCGCCATCCTCGCCCTCCGGATGGAGGACACGGGGCTCCACCCGTCCCACAGCGCGGCCGTCCACTATCGCGGGAAGACGCTCCTCTTCCTCGGCGGCGAGTCGAACCACGGGAAGAGCATGGGGCTCATCGAGGCCGGCCGCCGGGGCGCCCTCCAGGTTGCCTCGGAGACGACCGTCATCGACGAGGAGGGTCGGGCAGTCATGGGCTCGGTCGACACGTTCCTCCGGAAGCGGACCGAGGGGACCGAGCGCTCCGACAAGGCGGCCCCGAACAGGGGCGTCGAGAAGTTCTGGGGCACGATGCCGACGTGGGCGATGTACGAGGGCACGCCGGACATCGACCTCGTCATCGTGCCGGCGATCGACGGCAACTTCGACCCCGCGACGAACGAGCTCATCCCGTTCGAGGCGCAGTTCCAGTTCCTCCACTCACTCCAGAACTACTTCCTGACGAACGAGCTCCTCGCGCCCGGGCACGTCATGCCGCTCGTCGACGACGACGGGCTCCGGCGCCGCCGGGCCGGCTTCGTCGAGCGGTTCTGCGAGCGGCCCTTCTACTTCATCCGGGCGGCGACCCCCCAGGTCCTCCTGGACGAGGTGGACGGGATCCTGTAGCGGAGAGGGGCGCCGGGACCGATGCACACCTTCGCCTACGCGCGACCGGCAACGGTCGCCGAGGCGCTGGCCATCCTCGCCGAGCACGGGCCTGACGCCCGCGTCCTCGCCGGCGGCACCGACCTCGTCATCCGGCTCCGGGACGGTTCGCTCCGGCCGCGCGTCGTCGTCGACATCAAGCGGATCGCCGAGCTGGGCCCCGGGATCCGGGTGGCGGACGGGCGGCTCGTCATCGCTGCCACGACGGTGATGGCCGAGATCGCGGCCGACGAGCGGGTCCGCCGCGACTTCACGGCCCTCGCCGAGGCAGCGGCGGTCGTGGGGTCGGTCCAGATCCGCAACCGGGCGACGCTCGCCGGGAACGTCTGCAACGCCTCGCCCGCAGCCGATACGGCGCCCTCGCTCCTCGTCTACGGGGCGGAGGTCGTGGCGGCCGGGCCGGCCGGCGTCCGCCGCTTCCCCGTCGACGACCTCTTCGTCCGGTCGGGGGTCACGACCCTCGCTCCGGCCGAGCTCGTGACCGCGATCGAGCTGCCGATCCCGGCCGGGCGCCTCGGGGCCGCCCACGCCCGGCGGACCCGCCGACGCGGCCACGACCTCGCGTCGGTCACCCTCGCCGTCGCGGTCGATGCCGCCGGCGTCACCCGGCTGGCGTACGGGAGCGTCGGGCCACGGCCCGTCCTCGTCGTCGAAGAGAGCGGCGTCCTCGCCGATGCGGCCGCACCCGACGCGGCGACGGCCCCGGTCTTCGAGCGGCTGTTCGCCGCCGCGAGCCCGTCGCCGCGCTCGATGCGCGCCGGCCCGGAGTACCGCCTCGCGATGCTCCGCGTCCTTGGCGGGCGGGCGCTCCGGACCGCGATCGCGCGGCTGGCAGGGGAGTGACGCGATGAGCCCGGCGATCCCGATCGCGCTGACCGTCAATGGGCGCTCGCGGACGCTCGACGTCGCGCCCCACCATACGCTCCTCGAGGTCCTCCGCGATGACCTCGCCCTCACCGGCACGAAGGAGTGCTGCCTCGTCGGGGAGTGCGGCGCCTGCACGGTGCGCCTCGACGGCCGGATCGTCGACTCGTGCCTGGTCCTGGCCGTCGAGGCCGACGGTGGCGAGGTGACGACGATCGAGGGCCTCGCCCCGGAGGGCGGCCTCACCCCGGACCAGGGGGCGTTCCTCGACAAGGGCGCCGTCCAGTGCGGCTTCTGCATCCCGGGCCAGGTCATGGCCGCCGACGACCTCCTCCGGAGGAGCCCGCACCCCACGGTCGCGGAGGTCGAGGAGGGGATGGCCGGCAACCTCTGCCGCTGCGGCTGCTACGCGCAGATCACCGAGGCGATCCTCGCCGCAGCCGAGGAGGGCGGGCGATGACCGGCGCCCGGGTCGGCGCGTCGCCGCGGCGCGTCGGGGGCGCCGAGCGCGTCACCGGCGGCCAGCGGTACGTCGCCGACATCCACATCCCGGGTGAGCTCCACGTGAAGCTCGTCACGCTGCCCGTCGCCCGGGCCCGGATCGGCGCGATCGACACGAGCGCCGCCGAGCGCGTGCCCGGCGTGCGGCTCATCGTCACCGCCGCCGACCTCCCCCAGCCCGTCCCGCGCTTCGGGCCGCAGTTCGAGGACCGCCCGGTCCTCGCCGTCGGCGAGACGAAGTACCACGGCGAGCCCGTGGCCGCGGTCGCGGCCGACACGCGGGACGCCGCCGAGGAGGCGGCGGGGCTCGTGCGGGTCGAGCACGAGGAGCTGCCGGCGGTCTTCACCCTCGCCGCGGCTCTCGATCCGGCCGCGCCCCTCGTCCAGGACCCGGCGCTCCGGCCGGGCGACCCGCTCGCCGGCACGAACGTCCTCCGCGTCCACCGCGTCGGCTGGGGGGACGTGGACGCGGCCGCCGCCGACCTCGTCGTCGAGCGGCGCTACGCGTTCCCGATCGTCACCCACTTCGCGATCGAGCCCCACGCGTGCCTCGCGGCGCCGGACGGCGACGGGATCGCCGTCTGGAGCACGATCCAGCACCCGAACTGGCTCCAGCGGATCCTCGCGAAGCTCCTCGGGCTGCCGCTCGCGAAGGTGCGGGTCCACGCCCCGGACCCCGGAGGCGGGTTCGGCGGCAAGCAGCACGCGAAGTACGAGCCGCTCGTCGCGCTCATGGCGCTCCGGGCCGACCGGCCGGTCCGCCTCGTCCTCACGCTCGAGGAGACGTTCCAGGCCGTGCGCCGCGCCGCCGCCGAGGTCACGGTCCGGACGGGCCTCCGGGCGGACGGCACGCTGGCCTTCCAGGACGTCGCCGCCGACTACCTCATCGGCGCGTACGCCGACATCGCCGACCGGGTCGTCGGCAAGGGCAGCTACGTCGGGGCCGGGCCGTACCGGATGCCGGCCGCGCGGATCGTTGCGCGCTCGGTCCTGTCGCACACCGTTCCCTCGACCGCCTTCCGCGGCTTCGGCAACCCCCAGGTGAACTGGGCGGTCGAGTCGAACCTCGACGAGGCGGCGCTCGCGCTCGGGATCGACCGGCTCGAGATCCGCCTCCGGAACCTCGCCCGGAAGGGCGAGGCATTCATCCCCTGGGACACCCCGGCCGACGGCGACTGGGCCGAGGCCACGCGCC
>JAJYGO010000048.1 GCA_021785115.1 Chloroflexota bacterium
AAGACCATCGCCTGGACGGTGACCGCCGTCCCGAGGTCGTCGCGGATCCCCTCGCGCTTCCGGTACGTCCGGGCCCGGTCGCTGTTCCACGACCGGAAGACCGCCTCGACCGCGCCCCGCAGCTGCAGCCACTCGTCCTGTGGCGGATCGGTCCCCACGATGTCCCGGTACATCCCCCCGAAGCGCCTCCTGCAGTCGGCCGCGAACGCGGGGTCCCCCGCAGCCGAGGCCAGCCCCTCGGCGGTCGCGTCGGTGAGACCGAGATCGAGGATCGTGTCCATCATGCCGGGCATCGAGACGGGAGCCCCGGACCGCACGCTGACCAGCAACGGGTCGGACGGGTCGCCGAACCGGCGGCCGACGCGCTGCTCCACGCGCGCCATGTGCGCGCGGATCTCGTCGTCGAGCCCTTCGGGCCAGCCCCCGGCCAGATACGCGTTGCAGGCCGCCGTCACGATGACGAACCCGGGCGGGACCGGAAGCCCGAGCTCCGTCGCCATGACGTTGAGGTTCGCCGCCTTGCCGCCCACGCGGTCCCTGAGGTCATCGAGACCGAGGCCGTGGCGATGGTCGAGGTCGTAGACGAGGGTCACCGTCGGGGACGTCCTTTCAGGTCCGCGACCCATCCCGAGTCCGCGACATGCTCACGCCGCCCCACCAGGCGCACGCTCAGCACCCCGGGCGCTCGGGAAGCGCGGTGAGTTTGTCCCACAGCGATCCTGCGTTCATGGTCTGGATGTACTCCATCATGTACTCCTGCCCGATGTCGACAGGGAAGCGGTCGGCGAAGCCGACCCGCGCGACAGTCTCCTCGCGGCTCCACCCCTTCGCGATGGCGACCGCGACGGCGGCCTTCCACTCGAGGAGCATCGCCCGCTGGGTCGCCAGATAGTCCAGGGTGGTGACGGGGCCGTGCCCTGGCACGACGCGGTCGACGTCCAGGGCGCGGATCCGGTCGAGCGCCGCCACCCACTGGTCGACGTCGGACGTCATGAGCCATGTCGCGCAGTCGGAGAAGACGGTGTCGCCGGTGAAGACGATGCGTTCCTCGGGGACGTGCACGGCGATCTGGCCGGGCGTGTGGCCGGGCGTGTGGAGCAATCGGAAGGTGTGGTCTCCTGCATGAAGGGTCAGGTCGCCGGTGAAGACGATGCCGTACTTGTTCAGGTCTGCGTAGTACGCGTCGCGCTCGGGCACCAGCGCGGCGCCGTCGGGGTCGTCCGTCGGGATGGCCTCGAGGGCGTACGCGAACGGGTCGAGCTCGGGGAACACGGCCATGAATCGATCGTGCACGCCCTGGTGGTGGACCACCGTCCCGGCACCCTTGAACCAGTGGTTGCCGAAGATGTGGTCGACGTGATGCTCCGTGTTGATGACGAAGCGGATCGGCCCGTGGGTTTCGGCCTCGCGCCGCATCGCAACGGCTTTCGACGGCAGCTGCGGGGTGTCGATCACGACCACGCCGGCCGAGGTCACGACGAAGCTCGGGTTGCATCCCCTCAGCCGCGTCTCGGTCCAGACGTTCGGCGTCAGCTGTTCCATTCGTTGCCCCTCCGGTTCATGCCCTGGCCCCACGCGCTCCCCGGCGCCTACTGCGTGGCCGTCAGGCCGCCGTCGATGCCCAGGATCTGGCCCGTGACGAACGAAGACGCGCCGGAAGCGAAGAAGATGACCGCTCCGACGAGGTCGCTCGTCTGCCCGACCCGGCCGAGTGGGACGCGGCTGACGAGACCGGACTTGAACTCCGGATCCGCGAGCAGTGTGGCCACCTGGGGCGTGTCGACGAACGTGGGTGCGACCGCGTTGACCGTGATCGCGTGCCTGGCCCACTCGGTCGCCCATTGCCGCGTCAGCGAGGAGATGGCTCCCTTTGCAGCGACATAGGCGGAGTACCCGGCGTTGATCCCAAGTTGCGCCCGGACGGAGCTGATGTTGATCACGCGACCGCCCTCGCCGCCGCGGATCATGGCCCGGACCGCTGCCTGGGTGGCGATCACCGTGCTTCGCAGGTTCAATTCCATGATCCAGTCCCAGGCGTCGCGCGGGTAGTCCTGAGCGTCGAACAGCACCCTGCCGGCTCCACCGCCAACGGCGTTGACGATCACGTCCAGCCGCCCGAAGTGCTCGAGCGCGCCCGCGACGACCCGCTCGGCCTCAGCCTCCCGCGTGACGTCCGCGCCGAACGCGACCGCCTCGACGCCAGCTGCCCGGACCCGTGCGGCCGTCTCGTCCGCGCGTGCCTGGTCGATGTCCCCGACCACGATCCTGGCGCCGGCGGCCCCCATGGCGTCTGCGAGAGCGGCACCGATGGCTCCTCCTCCGCCGGAGATGAGGGCGACGCGCCCGTCGAGGCGGAAGGTGTCAATCGGGTTCATGCGTGCCTCCTCTTTCTTCTTCGATCTCGGTCCTGCGAGAGCTTCTGCTGATCACGTCGAGCGGACGTCGGGGTTGGGCAGGACGATGTCCCGGACCTCGCCGACGAGGTCGTGGTAGGCCGCGATGAACTGGCGCAGCGTGCGGACGGAAGCGCCGTACGTGTCGAACTCGGCGGGTTCGAGTCCCTCCGGCTCATACGCCCGCGGGAAGTCCGGGATACGGCGGCACAGCTCGTCCACGACGGCCGGGTCGACGGGGACGTCGATGCGGGGTGCCGGAACGATGCCGCTGTCGTTGAACCGAACCTGCCACGCGTGCGGCATCGTGAGGATGACGTCGCCCCCCACGAGCTCCGTCCAGTGCAGCACGTGCCGGTAGGCGGCAGCGAGAAGGCGACTGCGGTATCCGCGCTCGCGGAAGATCGTGTAGGCCCGCTTGAACACCGCGATGCCGGCCCAGTCGAGCGGGCGCGGGTCGATCGCGAGACCGTCGCGACCGACGATCGCCTTCATCCAGTCGTCGAGCCGGCCGACCATGATGGTGACCACCGGCGCGAGGCGGGAGGGATCACCACCCGCGGCTGCCAGTCGATCCAGGCCGCGCTCCATCGCCGCTCCGACCGCCAGGGCCTGCGGTACCGTGAACGAGACGGTGGCATTGAGGTTGACCCCGCGCGCGGTGGCTTCCTCGATGGCGTCGATGCCCGCCGCGGTGGCAGGGATCTTCACCTGCATGTTCGGCGCCAGACTCGCGAAGTGGACGGCCTGCTCGACCATGCGATCCGCGTTCGGGTAGTTCTCGGGGTTCGTCTGGATCGACAGCCACCCCTTCCGTCCGTGCTCCCGTTCGTGGATCGGCGCCAGCACAGCGGCGCCTCGCATGGCCATCTCCTCCACGAGCGCCCACGTCAACTCGACCTCGGTCCACTTCGGGTTGGCCCTTGCCGCCTCACGGATGTGCAGAGCCCAATACGCCCGCTCCTTGCCGAGGACCTCGAGGACGATCGGTGGATTCGTGGTTCCACCCACCGCCCCGCGGTCGATCGCGTACGTCAGCTCCTCGACTGCGCACGAGTCGTTCCAGCAGTCGGTGAGCCCGAGCTGCGCCGTTCGCAGCAGCGGCGTGTCGACCATCGTCATCGGGCGCCTCCGCGTTCCGATCCATCGCTCGCGACCGGCAGTGGGTCCTTCGAACGTGCCACCTGGCTCGACGCAGCGGCCGTCCACATCGGACGCCGGGTCGCGGGGACGTCGGGACCGTTGCGTACGATAATCGATAATCGACAGGCTGGCAACGCTTCGCAAGCTCGTCCGCGAGTCCCCTTGACTCGACCGGCACCTGCGGTACACTGCGTGACCAAGGATTATCGATTATCGCGAGGAGGCGATCGGATCGGGAGGGCGCACGCGGACGGCAGGGGCGCGGCACTCGGGCAAACCCGTCACCGGCTGAACTACCGTCCATGTCGCCCTGCCGGAGGGACGAGCCGGGAACAGTTCGCCTCCTGCGGCGGCTCTGACGCGGAGACCAGGAGAGCATGCACATGGCAGTGGGCACGGAAGAGGTCCTGGGCCAGTTCCTGGGAGACGAGGGGTTCCCTGTCGAGTGGGAATCGGACCTCGAGAAGCAGCTCTTCTGGGTCTACGACGATCTTCATTGCCCGCATCCCCTCAGCCCGATGTACTACGACATCGGAGGCTGGTGGCTGACGTGCGATCACATGTTCCGGCGCTTCGGGACGCCGTTTGCGTCCGACTGGATCACGAAGAACGTCAACGGCTATCTCTACACCGCGGCCGTTCCAGCCCGACCGGACGCCAAGATCGATGCGATGGAGTATGGCGCGCGGTACGGGGCGCGAGTGCCGCTCGATCCACGATATGAGACGCGAATCGGAGCATACCTGGACGCCGTGCTTCCGGTGTACGGCGCGCAGTTCGTGAACTGGTGGCATGACCGCCTCGTTCCCGAAATGCGGCGGAACTTCGCGTATCTCGAGGAGAGGCTCGACGCACAGGACGAGCTCAGCATCGTCGAGCTCGCCTGCCTGCTCGAGGACGCAATCGACATCCACGATCGCCACTGGAAGATCCACTGGATGCTCAACTTTGCGCAGCTGTCCGCGACGCTCAACCTTCGTGCCGTCGCACAGAAGACGCGCGGCGAGATCGACGAGGTGCTCCTCGGCCGGCTCCAGAATTCGGCGCGGGACCGAAACTGGGACTCCATCGAAGCGTTGTGGAAGATGAAGGAGGAGGTGCGCTCCGATACGGCGCTGGCGGCGGCCTTCCGGCACGAGACGGCCCCAGAGATCATCGCCGCGCTCAACGGCACCGAACGCGGCAGGCAATTCATCGAGCAACGCGTCGAACCCTATCAGCGCGAGTTCGGATGGCACGCCGTCTGGAGCCACGAGTTCATCTTCCCCACCGTTCGGGAGCAGATGGAGCCCGTGATCGAGACGGTCCGCGGCTACATCGAGACGGAGTACGACTATCCGGCGACGATCGCCGCGATGGTGGCCGACATTGACCGGGCCTCTGCGGAGATCCTTGCCGGCCTCGAGGGCGAGCAGCTCGAGGAGATACGGGCTGCGAACGAGATGAATCTGAAAATGGCGCCACTGACGCCGGACCATCACTTCTACATCGACCAGGGGGCGAACGCACATCTTCGCCTCGTGCTGATCGCCATCGGCAGGAAGCTCGTTGCGCAGGGGCTGCTCGTTGCGCCGGACGACGTCATGTTCCTGCGGTACAACGAGCTGCGGGAGTTCATTGCCGACCCGTCGGTGTTCGATGCGCGCAGCCTCGTCGCGGCACGGAAGGCCGAACGGGAACATGCGTACACGGTTCGTCCGAGAGACTGGATCGGGACCGCCACGCCGAGCCAGCTCGCCTTCCCGTACCTGACGAACTGGGGGTTCCCGGACAAGTTCTATCGCAAGCCTTCCGACGTCGTCGGGCAGATCAACGGTATCGGTGGCTCCCCGGGTATCGTCGAGGCAGTCGCCCGAGTGGTGCTGCAGGAGGATCAATTCGACGAGGTGAGAGCGGGCGAGGTGGTCGTGTGCCAGATGACCAATCCCGCGTGGGTCGTGCTCTTCACCAAGATCGCCGGGCTCGTGACCGACGCGGGGGGGACCACATCGCACCCGGCCGTCCTCTCGCGCGAGTTCGGGATCCCGGCCGTTGTCGGGACATCTTCTGCCACCCGCGTCATAACGACCGGTGACCGTGTCCGCGTCAACGGGACGACGGGCCTGGTCGAGGTCGTACAGGCGGCGGCGCTTCCGAAGAACGACCTGTTCGGGGTGTAGCTCCCTCCATGCATCACAGTCCACAGATCTCGCGCGACGTCCTCAGCGACCAGGTCGAGGACCATCTGCTGCAGGCGATCCTGACGGGCCAGTACCCACCTGGATCCAGGATCGTCGAGTCGCGGGTGGCGCGCGAGCTTGGCGTCAGCCAGGCACCCGTGAGGGAGGCGCTGCGGGACCTCGAGGCGCTCGGTGTCGTGGAGATCACGTCGTTCCGCGGCGCCAGCGTCCGGAGCCCGAGCAAGAGCGAGCTGCTCGAGGCGTACGGCGTGCGCGCCGAGCTCGAAGCGCTCGGCGCGCGACTGGCGCTGGCCCGGATGTCCGACGCGGACCTCGACGAGCTCCAGGGCTGCATCGACGCGATGCGGGAGGCCGCGGCCGCGGGCGACAGACACGCCGAGGCGCAGGTTGACGCCCGCTTCCACGCCAGGCTCATCGAGGTAGCGGGAAATCGGACGCTCGAGCGCGTGTGGCGATACCTGGCGCCGGTCGCTCGAACGTATATCACCCTGGCCGCGCCCGGGGTGGACGCCGTCGCGGCCGCAGACCTGCATCTGCCGATCCTCCACGCGCTCCGACGTCGGGACCCGGAGCTTGCGGTGGACGCGATCCGTCGGC
Source organism: Chloroflexota bacterium (assembly GCA_021785115.1). The sequence continues at coordinate 6,314 of JAJYGO010000048.1, forward strand.
ACTTCGAGGTCGCCGGGTCCAACTTCGATGCCGCGTTCGCTGACGATGTCTCGATGGCGAGGGGAGGCGGTTACCCCGCGGACGGGGGCGACCGCACTCGTCCGGCAATGGAACCCATCGCCGAGATGATCGCGCCCGCGGGCCACGAGGGTACGTAGTCAGCCAGGCGAACGACGTGGCCGCTGGCATCCGCCCGGTCAGCTCGTTTCGCCGCCGTGGGCAGCAGCAGTCGCAGAACACTGGCGGCCGGTGGTCGTGCACACGCAGTCCGCACGGGCGGCAGAGCGAGGGACAGATGAACGAAGAGCTTCGATTGTCAGAGGAGATGTCCGCGGGCGCCGCGCGGCTGCGCGTCGACGTCTACGGCGGCCAGCCCCGCGAACACGTCCTCGAGGACATGAACTTCCTGAGCTACCGGCTCGCAGACGTGCGCCTGGAACCCCGCGTGACGCTCGGCGAGGCGGATATCGTCTGGAAGCAGGAGGGCGCGAAGGGCATCTCGTACGACGGACGGTGCATGACCTTCACCGGGCCATGGCCGGCCGGCCCGATCCAGAAAGTGATCGTCGCCCTGCTCGCGCTGCGCATGGAGGAGACCGGACTCCATCCGTTCCATGCGTCCGCCGTCCGGTACCGCGGCAAGACCGTGATGTTCCTGGGTGGTGAGTCCAACCACGGCAAGTCGATGGGCCAGATCGAGGCCTGCAGGCGCGGTGCCCTGCTCGTCTCAACCGAGACGACGGTGGTCGACGAGGCCGGCCGCGCGGTGCTGGGCTCCAGGGAGCCGTTCATCAGGAAGCGCGCCGAGGGCACCGAGCGGGCGGACAAGGCCGCCCCCGACCGCGGCGTCGAGAAGTTCTTCGGGGCCATGCCGAGCTGGGGGCTGTTCGCTGATCCCAGCCTGGTCGACGTGGTCATCGTCCCCGCCATCGACGGCAACTTCGACTCGACCCTGTCGGAGATGATCCCCTTCGAGCGCCAGTTCCAGACGCTCCATTCCCTGCAGAACTATTTCCTGCTGAATGAACTGCTGGCTCCTGGCTTCCCCATGCCGATCGTCGACACCGAGCCACTGCGGAGGAAGCGGGCTGGTTTCGTGGAGCGGTTCTCGGGGCGCCCCTACTATTTCGTCCGCGCGGCCACCCCTCAGGAGCTGATGGACGAGGTGGACCGCGTTCTGTGATCCGGGGACCGGGCAACGATGCGCACCTTCGTCTATGAGCGGCCAGGAACCCTGGCCGCTGCCGTGGCGCTCCTGGCACGGCATGGTCCCGACGCGCGTGTGCTCGCGGGCGGAACGGACCTCATCATCCGGCTGCGCGACGGAAGCCTGCGTCCGGACGTCGTCATCGACCTCAAGCGCGTAGC
>JAJYGO010000270.1 GCA_021785115.1 Chloroflexota bacterium
CGGCCCGGCGGCACGGGCAGCCCGGCCGCGGCGAGCAGCTCGCGCGCATGGAACTCCTGGAGCTTCACGATCGACCACCGCCTCCAACGCGAACGGGGACGCCTGACGGGCGCAGCATAGCCTGCCCCGGCCGGTACGACAGGAACGCGGCAACGGGCCTCGTGGACCCCTCCCGCGTGGCTAGAATGCTCGGATATGGCAGGTCACGCCCGAGCCCGCTCCGGCATCGCGCCCGAGGGCCGTCCCGGGACGTGGCAGGGAGCGGGCCGGCGACCTCGGCCCGTGTTCCGGCCGGTCCATCGTCCGCCGGCCTGAGGGCCGGACCGTCCGCACACCTGGAGGCGCCATGCTGCTCCGGTACCGTGCACGCGAAGGGATGCTCGCCTGGGCGTTTCACCGCATCAGCGGCGTCGCCATCTGGCTCTTCGTGGTCATCCACGTCGTCGACATCTACCTCGTCGGCGGCGATCCGAAGGCCTACAACACGATCCTCCAGGTCTACGCGAGCACGCCGGGCCGCATCGTCGAGGTGCTCCTCGGCGCGGCGCTCCTGTACCACGCGCTGAACGGCCTGCGGATCCTGATCATCGACCTCTGGCCGGTGATGACCGTCTATCACCGGGCGCTCTGGTACGCGAGCTGGGTGATCTTCGTGGTGGTCGGGATCCCCGGCGCCGTGATCATCCTGCGGCCGGTCATCGGTCCCGCGTTGGGCATCGGGGCGTAGGAGGGCGGCGACATGGTGACGATCGACCCCCGCACCGCGGGCCGCAGCCGCCCCCAGGGCAGCGGGTTCGAACTGTTCGTCTGGTACCTGATGCGGATCACGGGCGTGATGCTCTTCGTGCTCGCGCTCGCGCACTTCAGCATCATGCACTTCGTCTTCGACCCGTCCCAGGAGAACGCGTCGTGGATCGCCGCGCGCTGGGGCAGCCTGGCGTGGCGGGTCTTCGACTGGACCCTGCTGATGATGGTGCTCTTCCACAGCTTCATGGGCGTGCGCACCGTGATCACCGACTACGTGCACGGGGCGCGCGCGCGCCTGCTGACGATGTCCACGCTCTACGTGGTCGCGATCATCCTCTTCGCGGCCGGGACGGCAGTGGTCCTCACCCTGCCGGTGGTGGCGTGACGATGGACGCGCCGGTCATCCACGAGTTCGACACGGTCATCGTCGGCGCCGGGGGCGCCGGGCTCTACGCGGCCCTGGAGCTCGCCCGCGAGGGCGTCCCGACCGCGGTCCTCTCCAAGCTGTATCCCACCCGCTCCCACACCGGCGCCGCGCAGGGAGGCATCTGCGCGGCCCTGGGCAACCAGGAGGAGGACCACTGGGAGTGGCACATGTTCGACACCGTCAAGGGTGGCGACTACCTCGTCGACCAGGACGCGGCGGAGATCCTGGCCCGCGAGGCGATCGAGACGGTGATCGAACTCGAGCACCTCGGCCTGCCCTTCAACCGGACCGAGGACGGGCGCATCGACCAGCGGCGGTTCGGCGGGCACACGCGCAACTTCGGCGAGGCACCGGTCAAGCGCGCCTGCTACGCGGCCGACCGGACCGGCCACATGATCCTGCAGACGCTCTATCAGCAGTGCATCAAGCACGACGTCCGCTTCTTCGACGAGTACACCGTGGTGGACCTGCTCGTCGAGGAGGGGAGCGCCCGGGGCGTGGTCGCCTACCGCATCGCCGACGGGACGCTGCACGTCTTCCGCGCCAAGGCGGTGATGCTGGCGACGGGCGGCTACGGCCGGGCCTTCCGCATCACCTCCAACGCGCATACGCTCACCGGCGACGGCATGGCGCTCGCGTACCGGGCGGGCATCCCGCTGGAGGACATGGAGTTCTACCAGTTCCACCCCACGGGGCTGGCCGGGCTCGGCGTGCTCCTCTCCGAGGCGGCGCGCGGCGAGGGCGGGATCCTCCTCAACGGGAAGGGCGAGCGGTTCATGGAGCGCTACGCGCCCACGCTGCTCGACCTGGCCCCCCGCGACGTGGTGAGCCGCGCCATCTACAACGAGATCCGCGAAGGCCGCGGCGTGGACGGCAAGGACTACGTCTGGCTCGACGTCCACCACCTGGGCCGCGCGGTGATCGACGAGAAGCTCCCGGACATCACCGATTTCGCGCGCATCTACCAGGGGGTGGAGCCGTATACCCAGCCGGTCGGCATCCAGCCCACCGCGCACTACGCAATGGGAGGCGTGCCCACGGACGTGACCTCCCGCGTGGTGGTCGACGACCGGAACACCGTGGTGCCGGGGCTCTACGCGGCCGGCGAGTGCGCGTGCGTGAGCGTCCACGGCGCGAACCGGCTGGGCACCAACTCGCTCCTGGACATCCTGGTCTTCGGGCGACGCGCCGGGCGCGACATGGCGCGCTTCGCGCACGGGACCGACCTGCCCGACCTGCCCGCGGATGCCGCCGAGCCGGTACGGGGCGAGCTCGAGGCGCTGCGTGCCCGGAAGGAGGGGGAGCCGCCGGCGCGGATCCGGCGCGAGCTGGCCGACGTGATGATGGACGACGTGAGCGTCTTCCGGACCGACGAGTCGCTGCGCCGTGCCCAGGGGGTGGTGCGGGGTCTCCGCCAGCGATATGCCGGCGTCCGGGTCCAGGACAGCGGCGCCCGCTTCAACCAGGACCTCATCGAGGCGCGCGAGGTGGGCTACCTGCTCGACTGCGCCGAGGTCACGGTGACGGCGGCGCTGGCGCGGCAGGAGAGCCGCGGCGGGCACTATCGCGAGGACTTCCCCGAGCGGGACGACGCCAACTGGCTCAAGCACTCGCTCGCCGGCCGGAGCGACGCCGGCCCGGTCCTCCGTTACAAGCCGGTGACGATCACGCGCTTCACGCCGAAGCCGCGCACGTACTGAGAGCGGGAGCGCATCGCATGCAGGTCAACCTTCGCGTTCAGCGCTTCGACCCCGAGCACGACAAGGCGCCGCGCTGGCAGGAGTACCAGCTCGACGTCGACCCGATGGCGCGGGTGCTCGACCTCCTGCACATGGTGAAGTGGGAGCAGGATGCGTCGCTCACCTTCCGCCGGTCCTGCGGGCACGGCATCTGCGGCTCGGACGCGATGCTGATCAACGGGCGCAACCGGCTCGCCTGCAAGATCCGGGTCGACCAGCTCGGGCGGAAGATCTCGGTCTCGCCGCTGCCGGGTCTCCCGGTGGTCAAGGACCTGGTCGTGGACATGGAGGGGTTCTTCGCCAAGTACCGCTCCGTGCACCCCTTCCTGGTCAACGACCAGCCGGCGCCCGAGCGGGAGCGACGCCAGTCGCAGGCCCAGCGCGCCGTCTTCGACGACACCACCAAGTGCATCCTCTGCGGCGCCTGCACCTCGTCGTGCCCCTCGTTCTGGGCGCGGCCCGGCTACGTGGGGCCGGCGGCCATCGTCAACGCCCATCGCTTCATCTTCGACTCGCGCGACGAGGCGGCCGAGGAGCGGCTGCAGATCCTCTCCGACCGTGACGGCGTGTGGCGCTGCCGGACCATCTTCAACTGCGTGGACGCCTGTCCGCGGGGGATCAACATCACGAAGGCGATCCTGGAGGTGTCCGGCGCCATCGTGGAGCGGACCGCCTGAGCGGGGGCCGGGCCGCCGGGGGAGGGGCCGCGGACCGGGAGCGGGACGACCGGGATCCCGGATCCGCGGACCTCTCGTCGGGAGCCCCCTCGTCGGGAGCCGCAAGCGGGACGCCGGCCGTCCATCCGCGGCTGCTCGTCCGGTCCGACGGCGCCGCCCGGGGCAACCCGGGCCCGGCGTCGTGCGGGGCCGTGCTCATCGACGCGACGCGGCCGGACGCGCGCGACCCCGACGCGCCACCGCTGGCGGTCATCGCGCGTCCGCTGGGGATCCGCACCAACAACGTGGCGGAGTACGCGGGCGTGGTGCTCGCGCTCCGGCTCGCCAGGCGGCTGGGCGCCCGCGAGGTGGACCTGGTGCTGGACTCCAACCTGATCGTGGAGCAACTGAACGGCCGCTGGCGGGTGCGCGACGCCAAGCTCGCCGGCCTCCACGCGGAGGCGAGCCAGCTGCTGGGCGGGCTGCGGCGCTGGAGCGCCGTTCACGAGCCGCGCAGTCGCAACCGGGCGGCGGACGCGCTGGCAAACCTGGCCCTGGACGATCCGGCGGCCGCGGCCGAGGCAGAGCGGCGCTACCGCCGCGCCCTGGGGCTGGAGGCGGTCGATCCTGGGGGAGGCGGGCCTGCCTGACCGGTGCCTGCCCGACCAGGGGTGGCACAGGGTCGCGGTCTCGCGGTGAGGCAGTGCCGGGGTGACATGGCGCACGTGGGCGAAGCCGCATGTCGGCGTGAGGCGGGGCGTCGACGAGCCGGCCTGTAAGCCGAGTTCTGTGTCGCGGGAGTCCCGCGACGACGGTCATCCATCTTGGCGCGGCGGTTGCCCGCCGGCTCAGAGCGGCCTACCCGAGGGCTCGGTGACGCACCTGCGCCGGGACGAATCCCGGCATCGCCCTCCTATTCGGCCTTGCTCCGGGTAGAGCTTGCCGCGTTTCACCCCGGCCCTCGCGGGCCGGACTCGTCTCTGTGGCGCTGGTCCTCGCCTCGCGGCGGACGGGCATTACCCGCTACCCTGCGTCATGGAGCTCGGACTTTCCTCGAGGCCCCGCCCGGGTCTCCCCGAGCGCGACCCCGCGACCGTCCGGCCGACTCGTCGACGGGACGATTCTACGCGGCTGTGCCGGGCGACCTCTGCATGCCCCTGGTCCGGCTGACCTCTGGTTCGGCTGACCCCTGGTTCGGCTGGCCTCGGGCCGGGCCGCGGTCCGGGCCACGTCCGCCGACGACGCCTGCGATCAGTCCTCGTCCGGACGGAACACGTGGGCGGCGACGCATGCGTCGCAGATGCCGCGAGCGGCGTCCAGATCGCCGAGCGGGATCGGCACGGCCCGATCCGGGTACAGGCAGTCCACCGTGTAGACGGGCGTCGCGCCGCGCCGGGCGATCGAGAGCCGGCGGAACGTGCAGCGGCGCAGGTGGTCGCGCTGGAGCGCCCCCGCTGCTTCGACGGCCCGCTGCTCGAGTGCCATGACGATTCCTGCCGCACCTCCGGCGACGGAGCCTATCACCGGCTGCATCTCCCTCGCACCCGCCGTTTCGTACTACGAGCCGCTCGCCGACCGGCGCCCCCCCGCGCGGCGCCGATGCGCCCGCTCACCGTCATGCTGCCGATCCTCGCCGGGACCCGCCGCCTTCCCCCCGGACGTCGGTACCGCCGCCGAACAGTCCGGGAAACGCATTGACGTGCCCGGGTCCGTGTGTATGATGCTACCAAGTGGCGCCAAGTGGCGTAAAGTGGGGCACAGCGGGGAATCGGAGAGGCTCGGACCGTGTTCATCGGCGAGTACCGGCACACCGTGGACGACAAGGGTCGTGTCGCCGTGCCCGCTCGATTCCGGACGCAGCTCGCCGAGGCGCCCGTGGTCACGCGGTGGCTCGACTCCTGCCTCGCGATCTTCCCGAGGGTGGAGTTCGAGCGACTCGCCGAGCGCGTTGCCGCCCTGCCGCTCGGCGACGCCAACGCGCGCACCTTCCGCCGGCATGTCTTCGCCCACGCGTTCGAGCTGGAGCTCGATCGCCAGGGCCGTGTGCTGGTCCCCCCGTCCCTCCGTGAGTGGGCGGGGCTCACCACGGAGGCCGTCGTCGTCGGCGGCCACGACCACGTCGAGCTCTGGACGCCGGAGGCCTGGGCCTCCTACAGCGCGGCCATGTCCGCGCCCGAGGTGCTCGCCGAGCACCTCCAGAGCCTTGGGTTCTGATCGTCGTCGCGCATCTCCGGGATCCGGACGGGATCCGTCCCGCGGGACCCCGACAGTGGAGGCAGGGCACGTACCGGTGATGGTGGAGGAGGTCATGCAGGCACTCGCTCCACGTCCGGGCAGCCTCCATGTCGACGGGACCCTGGGGGGCGGTGGGCACGCCGTCCGGATCCTGGAGGCCATCGCGCCGGACGGCCGGCTGCTGGGGATCGACGCGGATCCCGAGGCCATCGAGCGCGCCGCCCGGCGTCTCGCTCCCTTCGGTGCGCGCGCCGTCCTGCGGCAGGCCAACTTCGAGGACCTGGCCGAGGTGGCGTCCGCCTCCGGCTTCGTGCCCGCCGACGGACTGCTGCTCGACCTGGGCCTCAGCTCGCACCAGCTCGCGGATGCCACGCGCGGCTTCAGCTTCGGGGCGCACGGCCCGCTGGACATGCGGTTCGATCCGTCCCGGGGCGAGCCGGCGGCGGCGCTGCTGGATCGACTGGACGAGCGGGAGCTGGCGGAGGTGCTCCGCCGCTACGGAGAGGAGCCGTTCGCGGGGCGCATCGCCCGCGCCATCGTGGCGGCGCGCTCGCGCGGCGCCCTGGGCAGCGCGGACGCACTCGCGGAGGTGGTGGAACGCGCGGTCCCGGCGCCGCCATCGGGTCGGCGCCGCGTGCATCCGGCCACCCGGGTCTTCCAGGCGTTGCGGATCGCGGTCAACCGCGAGCTCGAGGTGCTGGAGATCGCCCTGTCCGCCGGCCTGCAGATCCTGCGTCCCGGCGGACGGATGGTGGTGCTCACGTACCACTCGCTCGAGGACCGCATCGTCAAGCGCTTCTTCGCCGCGGAGCGGCGCGGGTGCGTGTGCCCGCCCGAGCTCCCGGTGTGCGTCTGCGGCCGCGCTCCACGGGTGCGCCCGGTGGCCGGCACACCCGCCACACCGAGTGCGGCGGAGGTGACGGCCAATCCGCGGTCCCGGAGCGCTCGGCTCCGGGCCGCAGAACGTCTGGCGGCGTGACCGTATCGGCTGGCCCGGACAGAGGGGAGGGAACGAGATGAGCAGGGGGCACCAGCAGCACCGGCGGCGGACCTACGGCCGGCGGCAGCACGAGCTCCGCGAGCGACACGACCGGCTGGACGCGGAACTCCACGAGGAGCGCCGCATGGGCGCATTCGTCGATCTCGGCCCGATGCCGGAGCGGATCGTCAGTCTCGCGTACCCGGGCCAGCTGCTCGGGTGGGCGGAGGGGGTGGCCTGATGGCCGTCGCGGACGGGACGCGCTACTACCCGCTGCGCGCTCCCGCCCTGCCGAGGCGGCGCCAGGCCGCGCGGGTGCGCGCGGGGCGCCGGACCAACCGGGTGGGGCTCGCGATGGCCGCCATCCTGGTCGCGTTCCTCCTGGGCCTCTTCTATCTGACGCAGACGGTCAGCGTGGCGGCCACCAACTACGACATCGACGGGCTGCTCGCCCAGCGGGACCACCTGACGCAGCAGATCCAGTCGTTGCAGGGGGACATCGCGACGCTCGGGGCGGAGATCTCCGTCACGGCACGGGCCCAGGACCTGGGCCTGAGCCCGCTCGGCGCACCGCTCTGGGTTCGGGGTCGATAGCGACCCATGCTGGGACGGACGGACCGTCGCGGCCGCCTGCTCGCCGTCCTCGCGGTCTTCGTCCTGCTGTCGACGCTGGCCGGCGCACGGCTGGCGTACTGGCAGGTGGCCGCCCACGACGAGCTGGTGGGCCTCGCGCAGCAGCAGCTCGAGCGCCCGGACGTGCAGCCCGCGACGCGCGGATCCATCTACGACCGGACCGGCGTCCTCCTCGCCACCACCGTCTACCGCGACCAGCTGATCGCCTATCCCGACCAGATCCCCGCCGCCCAGCAGCCGAGCACGGTGTCCGCCCTAGAT
>JAJYGO010000503.1 GCA_021785115.1 Chloroflexota bacterium
CCCCGACGACTCGGGGCGCTCCGCGGCGGGCCTTCGGCCGGGCCCCCCACCGGTCGTCGGCCCGTCGCGAACTGCGCGTCTGCTCGGATCCCGACCGGACACCGGGCGATCCGGGGCGCCCGGCCCGCGGCTCGGGCCGGTCAGCCCGCGGTGGCCGCCTCGGCCGCCGCCACGATCCCGTCGAGCGCCTCCGCCACGCCTTCGGCGAACGGCAGCGGCTCGTGCGCCCGGATGGCCGCGAACGCCTTCTCCCGCGCCTCGTCGAGGATGTCCGGCCGGCCGGCGGCCTCGAATCGGTCCCAGGTGCCGTGCCAGCCGAGGCGCGGCATGAACCACTCGCCGCCGCGCACGGCGTCGCGGGTGGCCGCCCGGGACAGGAAGTCGCCGACCGGCCCCACCTCGTCGAGGGCCTCGACCACGTCCGCCTCGCCGACGCCGCCGCCCAAGCCGCGGGCCACCCGCCGGCAGGCGCGGTAGATCTCGACGTCGATCACCATGGTCTCGAGGCACAGCGTGGACGCGCCGCCCAGCGACCCGGGGCCGATCAGGATGTCCGGCCACGAGAGCACCGGCAGCAGCCAGTTGACGGTCCGCTCGTAGGCCGACTGGATGCCGGCCGCGAAGTGGTCCGTGCCGCCGTTCGACGCGGTGACCGGCAGGCCGTAGAAGCGGCCCATCTCGGTCGTGGCCGCGCCCAGCAGCGCGTGCTCGGGGCCGCCGCCGGCCCAGCGTCCGGTGCGCGGCTCCATCGCCGCCAGGGCGGGGGCGTAGATGAACGGGGTCCCCGGCGCCATCGCCTGGACCAGGCACAGGGCGCCCAGCACCTCGGCGTTGCCGGAGACCACCGTGGAGGTGAGGCCCACCGGCGCCGACGTGCCCATCATCGGCATGGGCATGACCGCGATCGGGATGTCCCAGCCCGCGGTGGCCAGGTACGCGTCGGTGTGCGCTGCCTCCATCGCCAGCGGGGACACGGGGCAGAACAGCACGCTGAACGGGTGGAGCGCGCGCACGCGCTCCCGGCCGCCGTGGATCGTGTCCAGGATCCGCAGCAGCCACTCGGTCTCGCGGGGGCTCGCGATCTCGTCCTGGACGTGCTTGGAGAACAGCGTGTGCTTGTCGCGCCATTGGCGCGCCGACCGGGCCGGGTCCGGGCCCTCCTCGCCGGCGGTGACCATCTGCCAGTACAGACCGACCTCGTCCATGGTGTCGATCAGCCGGGTCGCGTCGGCCCAGTCCCGGTGCGTCGGCGCGCGGCGCTCGCCGGTGGCCGGGTCGTAGAACGTCGTCGTCTCGCCGTCGGGCATGAGCGTGCACTCGCCGACGTTCATGGGCAGCTCGAAGCCCTCGCGCCGGCCGCCCAGCGAGAAGCGGCGGGGCGCCGCGGCCAGCGACGCCTCGACGAGCGAGCGCGGGAAGCGGACCCTCCGCTCGGCGTGGTCCACCTGCGCGCCGGCCTCCGCGAGGATCCGGCGGGCGCGCTCCGAGTCGATCCGCATCCCGGTGCGCGCCAGGACCGCCAGGCTCTTCTCGTGGATCTCGGCGATCTCGGCGTCGGACAGGACGCGGAGGGACGTGGTCATGGCAGCTCCAGCACGGGACGATCGCGGACGCTGGGCGGACGCTAGCAGAGCGGGCTGGCCACCGGGCTGCCGGGTCGCGACGAGCGGTCTGGGGATGCTCGGCGGCGCGGCGGCATCCCCGCGGGCCAGTAGACCGGCCCGGTCGGCGTCGCCTCCGGCCCGGCGAGGAGGCGCTACCAGATACGAAGCTGGCGGGTCTGGCGCAGCCAGAACAGCGCCGCGAAGCCGAGCCCGAGCCCGATGGCCAGGAACACCCAGGTCAAGACCATGGTCTCGGGCATGACCAGGATCTCGACCGCGATCCACACGATCAGGCCCACGCCCAGCGTCCCGGTCAGCCATGGCGCCAGCCAGTGCCGCCGCACGGACAGGGCGGCGAGGGCCAGCATGCCGAAGCCGTTGACGAGCAGCAGGTACAGGCCCGGGACGAAGTAGGACCCGAACGGGGTCGCCTCGATCCAGCCTGGCGGGAGCTGGACCATCACGCCGGTCGGGTCCAGCAGGAACATGACCCCCACCGGGATGGCCATCACGCCCGTGACCACCTCGAGCGCCACTGCGATCCAGACGTAGCCGGGCCGCTCCACCCCGGCTGCCCTGAGTGCGACCTGAGCCTTCACATCCCCATCCTCGACGAAGCCCGGACGCCCGCCTAGCAAACCGCGGACAGGGGCGTGCGACCCGGTCCGGTCGGCCCCAACTCGCGACCCGATGGGTCCCTCGGGCCGGGCCCACCCGCCCGTCGGCCGCGCCGCGACCGCTCCGGCGGCCGGCCCTCGGCTGCGCCATCGGCCGCGCCCAGACCGCTCTGCCGACCGAGGTGCAGCGCATCTGACACGCGCGGTGCGTCATTTGTCGCCACGCCCCCGCCGCCCGCGCGACTACACTGCACCCGTCGGACCCTCCAGCAACCGAGGTACCGCAAGTGCCGAAGGAGTACGTCCGCCTCACCACGCCGCTCGTGCGCGACGGTGACCGCAGCTCCCCGCTCCGCCCCGCAACCTGGGACGAGGCGCTGGACCGGGTCGCCGACGGGCTGCGGGCGGCCGGCGCGGCGCACGGGCCCAAGACGTTCGGGATCTTCTCGTGCAGCAAGTCGACCAATGAGGTCAACTTCGCGGCCCAGAAGTTCGCCCGCACTGTCCTGGGCACGAACAACATCGACAGCTGCAACCGCACCTGACACGCGCCCTCTGTCGTCGGTCTGGCGACCGTGTTCGGCGCTGGCGGCGGGACCAGCTCATATCGTGAGGCCGAGGAGACGGACGTCATCCTCCTGTGGGGCAGCAACGCCCGGGAGACGCATCCGATCTTCTTCCAGCACCTGCTCAAGGGCATCCGCAACGGCGCGCGCCTGATCGCGGTGGACCCCCGCCGGACGTCGTCGGCGGAGTGGGCCGACCTGTGGCTCGGCCTGGACGTCGGGTCGGACATCGCGCTCGCCAACGCGATGGGCCGCGAGATCATCGAGGCGGGCCTCGCGGCCGACGAGTTCATCGGCCGCGCCACGTCGGGCTATGAGGCCTACCGCCAGCAGGTGCAGCCGTACACGCTGGAGTACGCGGAGCGCGTCACCGGCGTCCCCGCAGCGGCCATCCGCGAGGCCGCCCACGTGTACGCCACCGCGGACAAGGCCGTGCTCTGCTGGACGCTGGGCATCACCGAGCACCACAACGCGGTGGACAACGTCCTCGCACTCATCAACCTCGCGCTCCTGACCGGCCACGTGGGCAAGTGGGGCTCGGGGATCAGCCCGATCCGGGGCCAGAACAACGTCCAGGGCGGCGGCGACATGGGCGCGCTGCCCGACCGCCTGCCCGGCTTCCAGCACGTCGAGAACGACGCGCTCCGCGAGCCGTTCGACCGCGCGTGGGGCGTGACGGTGCCGCCCAAGAAGGGCTGGAACCTGACCGCCATGTACGACGCGATGGAGCGGGGCGAGCTCACCGCCCTGTACTGCATCGGCGAGAACCCGGCCCAGTCCGAGGCGGACGTCAAGCGGGTGCGGCGCCTGCTGGCCGGCCTCGAGTTCATGGTCGCCCAGGACGTGTTCCTGACCGCCACCGCCGAGATGGCGGACGTGGTGCTGCCGGCCGCCGCCGCCTGGGCCGAGAGCGACGGCACGTTCACCAACTCCGAGCGCCGGGTGCAGCGCGTGCACAAGGCGATGGAGCCGCCGGGCGACGCCAGGGACGACCTCTGGATCATCTTCGAGCTCGCCAAGCGCCTCGGTCACGACTGGGGCGAGGCCTCGCCAGAGCGGGTGTGGGACGAGCTCCGCGGCCTCGCCGGGGCGTACCGGGGCATGACCTACGCGCGCCTCGAGTCGGAGGGCGGCCTGCAATGGCCGTGCTACGACGAGAACCACCCGGGCGAGCGCTTCCTGCACTCGCGGCTGTGGGCGGACCCGGTGCCGGGCAAGCGCGCCCCGTTCTGCCCGGTCGACCACGACCCGCCGGTCGAGGCGCTCAGCGAGGAGTTCCCGATCCGCCTGACCACCGGGCGGCGGCTCGACTCGTACAACACGGGCGTCCAGTCCGGGCTGCTGCGCTACCCGAAGCGCAAGGGCGAAACGCTCGACCTGTGCCCCGAGGACATGGATCGGCTCGGCCTCACCGACGGCGAGGTCGTGCGGGTGGTCACCCGCCGCGGCGCGGTCAAGGCGCCCGTGCGCACCGAGCGCGGCCTGCGACCGGGGCTCGCGTTCATGACCTTCCACTTCCCCGACGAGGTGGACGTCAACCTGCTCACGATCGACGCCACCGATCCCCGCGCGGGCACCGCCGAGTACAAGGCGGCCGCCGTCAGGATCGAGAAGCTGGAGCCGGCCCCGGCGGGCTGACCTCGACTGGGCCTGAGCCCGCTGCGACGCCGCGGGGCCGCAGCCGCCACTGTCGCCCGGGCGCCGCGACCAGTGCGGCCGCTTTCCGAATGGTCCGAACAGGGCGAGGCAGAGCCGGCCCTTCGGCGCCCTCGGGTCACGCCCGCTCGCAGCCTCGCGGGCTCCGCCACCCCTCGGCGCGCACCGCCGTGCCCGGGCAAGTCGCCCGGGCGGCGCTCCCAGGGGGCTCTAAGCGGCGGGTAAGCGATCCCGTGTTCACTCGGTTCGGAATGTCGCCCCGTCGTCGCTCCGAGCCCATGTCTCCCGCCGCCGCAGCAGCTCTCGCGCGCATGGCCATGGACGCGGGCGCGCTGGTCCGCGAGGAGCGCAGGCGCCGGGGCTGGACCCTGCGCGAGGCGGCCGGCCGGGCTGGGGTCGCGCTCGCGGGGGTCCACGGGATCGAAGCCGGCAACGCCGCCAGCCTCGAGTCCTACGCGCGTCTGGGGCTGGCGCTGGGCCTGCGCCCGTCGCTCTCGTTCCAGCATGAACGCCGCCGCTCGGCCGCCGCGAGCAGGGACGTCGAGGCCGAGGACTTCGTCCACGCGGCGATGGGCGAGATGGAGGCGCGCGCCATGGGCAGGGCCGGCCGGACCGTCGCCATGGACGAGCCGTACCAGCACTTCCAGTTCGCGGGCAGGGCCGACTTCCTGGCCTGGCAGGGGCGCGACCTGCTCCACATCGAGAACCGCACCCGATTCCCGAACGTCCAGGAGGCGGCCGGCAGCTACAACGCCAAGCGTCAGTACCTCGCCCGCGCGCTGGCGGAGCGAGCGGGCATCGGCCCGGAGGGATGGCGCAGCGTGACCCACGTGATGGCCTGCCTGTGGTCGGCGGAGGTCCTCCACGTGCTGCGCCTCCGCCGGGCGACGTTCGGCTCCCTCTGCCCGGACCCTCCGGACCAGCTCGCGGCGTGGATTGCTGGCGTCGAGCCAGCCCGGGGCGTCACGAGCTCCCTCGTCCTGCTCGACCCGGCGGTGCCGTTCGGATCGCGCCGTCGGACGGTCGCCTCGCTGCTGGATGCGCAACGGGTGGACTCGCGCTACCGGGGCTATGCGGACGCGGCGGACGCGCTCCGGCGCATCGGGTGAGAGGCGTCCGCCACCCGACAGGGCCGCATTCCGGACGATCCGAACGGGCGGGGCGGCGTGAGGCTCCCGCCGCTACCTCGGCTGCGTGACGAACACGCCCCAGCCCAGGTACCGGCGTCCCCAGCGCAGATACGTGCGCCGGCGGTCGTCGCGGAAGCGGACCATCGCGTCGTGGTCCGGGTCGTCGGGGTGGGCGGCCAGCCAGTCGGTGATCGTCATCCACTGTGACGCCTCGTACCGGTCCCAGCTCGCGGCCGTGGCCACCACCATCTCGACCAGCTCCAGGCCCGCATAGTCGAGGCGGTCGAACGTCCCCTCGAGGGTTGCGAACAGGTCCCATGGGAAGCCGTGGGCGTCGACGCACTCGTCGGGGGGCGTCTCGTTCCAGAACGGCTCGCCGATCAGCAGCAGGCCCCCGGGCCGGAGGGCCGGCCGGAGCAGCTCCACGGTGCCCGCCAGGCCGCCCCCGATCCAGGTGGCCCCGATGCAGCCGGCGATGTCGAACCCCCCGGGCTCGGGGCGGTAGGCGGCCGCGTCCCCCTCGACGATCTCGATGCGGTCCGCCACGCCCAGCTCGGCCGCCCTGGCGCGGGCTCCCGCGCAGAACACGGTCGAGATGTCCACCCCCACGCCGGTGCTGCCGAACCACTCGGCCCACCGGCACAGGAGCTCCGCCTTGCCGCAGGCGAGGTCGAGCACCCGCGTCCCGGGCCCGACCCGGGCGATCTCGCCCAGCAGACGGAGCTGCGGCTCGACGAGCGGGTTGAGGATGCGGTGCCTGGCCTCGGCGATCTCGTGCAGGCGGAGCGACATGACCCGATGATGCTCCGCGCGGTGTCGAGCGCCAGTACCGTTGCGCCCATGCAGCGGCTCTACTTCCTCGGCCGGCGCGCGATCGTGCTCCTGGCGGTCAGCCTCGTCGGCGGCGCCGTCACCGTCGGGCTGCGCGCCGCGGCCGCCGACCACGTCGCGGTGTTCGTCGTCGCCTCAATCACGCTGGCCGGCCTGGCGGGCCTCGTCGGCGAGGCCACCGACCAGCTCGGCAGCCGCCTCGGCCCCGCCACGACGGGCGTGCTCCAGTCGGCGCTCGGCAACCTGCCCGAGCTGTTCATCTCGCTGTTCGCCCTCCGCGCGGGCCTGGTGGTCCTCGTCCAGACCTCGCTCATCGGCTCGATCCTGGGCAACAGCCTGCTCGTGCTCGGCCTCGCCTTCGTCGCCGGCGGCATGCGGCACGGTCGCATGACGTTCGACGCCGGACCGGTCAGGACCATCGCCATCTCCCTGGTGCTGGCCGTCGCCGCGCTCGTGATCCCCACGGTCGCCACGTCGCCGGGCGGGCCCGACGCCGGGCACGCCACCGAGATCAGCGTCTTCGTGTCGCTGGTCCTGCTGGTCGTGTTCGCGGCGTCGATCCCCTACTCGCTCGGCGGCGGGCCGGGCGCGTCGATGCCCGAGGCGGCCGTGGAGGAGGGACGGCGCTGGCCGATGCGCGCCGCGGTCGTCGTCCTCGCGCTGGCGGGCGTCGGCGCCGCGTTCGTGTCCGACTGGTTCGTGGAGGCGCTGCGGCCGGCCATGGCGACCCTCGGCCTGTCGGAGGCGTTCGTGGGGCTCGTGGTGGTCGCGATCGCGGGCAACGCGGTGGAGAACGTGGCCGGCGTCCAGGCCGCGCTGCGGGGCCGGATCGACCTGGGCATCAGCCTCATCCAGAACTCCAGCCTGCAGGTTGCCATCGCGCTGACGCCCGTCCTGGTCATCGTGAGCCTGTTCCTGGCCCCGGCGGCGATGACCCTCGTCCTGGCGCCAACCCTCCTGGTGGCGGTGGCGCTGGCCGCCGTCCTGGGCGCCCTGGTGGTGTTCGACGGCGAGGCGACCTGGCTCGAGGGGCTGATGCTGGTGGGCCTGTACCTGATCATCGCGGCGTCCGTCTGGTACGGGCCGCCGGTGGCCGGCTAGGCGCCATCCCTCCCCGACGAGCGCTGTCCAGGGCGCCGAGGGGCCTTCGCCCGGCGAGCGCCGCCAAGTCGTACACTCCACCAAGGATGGACCTGCGCATCGCCGACCTAGCCGCCACGACAGCTGAGCGCCG
>JAJYGO010000062.1 GCA_021785115.1 Chloroflexota bacterium
GGAGCGGAACGCCCTTCCGGCGCGTCGAGAACGTTGTGCAGGTGGTGGGCTGGTTCCGGCACTTCCTGGTGCAGGGCCGGCGGGGCCTGCCTCCGCTGCCGCGGGAGAAGCGCATCCGACCGTGACGGCCCGGCTGCGAGGGTAGGCCGGGCGGCTACCCGCGTGGGTGGGTCGCTCACGACCATCGGCATGGCTTCACGGGCCCTGCGCCCCTGTGGAGGTGGGTGCGACGACCGTAGCGTCGCCGTCGTCAAGCGTCCCACTCGGAGCCACCGATGTCTCGGCAGCGTCCCGTTCGCTCCCTGTTTCTGCGTGCCCTCGGTGGCGTCGCCGTCGCGGCGCTCGCCACGGGCTGTGCCGGCACGGCCGCCGGGCCGGCGTGGACCGAATCCGCCGCCGGTCACGCCCTCCCCGGGCCGGTGACCGCCGCGCCGGTCCCCGCAGCCGGTCCCGTGGCCGCGGTCCGGGCCGTGGCCCGCCCCGCCCCGCTCGGCGCCTCCGGCACGCTCGTCTCGACTGGTGGTGGGACCTCATCCGCCACCACCGGGGCCGCGCCGACGACCGGCGGCGCTGGGTCCGCCGCCGGGTCCGCCGCGGCGGCGGCGGGCACCCACGTGTACCTCACGATCGTGACCGGCGACATGATCGGGAAGACGGACTACCCGGCGTACATCCCCTCCGACTTCGTGCTGCCGGCGTACTCCACGGTGGTCGTGACCGTGACCGACTTCGACAGCGCCACGCCGCTGCCCAAGGGGCTGCAGGTCTACGCGCGGGCACAGGGGATCGTCGGTGGCACCTTCACGGTCACGCCCATCGACCCGAAGTCCCCGAATGCCGCGGCCGGGCCGACCACGACCCACACCTCCCTGGACCCGGCGGACGTCGCGCACACGCTGACGGCTCCCGGGCTCGGGCTGAACGTGCCGATCGCGCCGTTCGCGCGGGTGACCTTCACGGTCCGCACCGGCGCGCCGGGCACGTACACCTGGCACTGCATGGACCCCTGCGGTGGTGGACCGACCGGCTGGGGCACCGCGATGGCGGCGCGGAGCGGCTACATGGAGGGCACGATCACCGTCGCGTAGGCGCGGGCCCAGCCACATCGTGCGTGGTCCCGGTGCGGCGACTGCTCCGAGAGGACTCACGGCGAAATCGGCCCGCAGACCTTGACGGGGCCCGCTACCATTCGTGCTAGTGAAATCGGTACCAGTCACACCGCCCGCCGCCGTGCGCAAGCCGGCCACGATCAAAGACGTCGCGGCCCGGGCAGGCGTCTCGACGGCCACGGTGTCCCGGTTCCTCAACGGCAACCGGGTGCGGCAGGCGCAGCGCATCGGCGAAGCGATCGAGGCGCTCACCTTTCGGCCGAACCAGCTCGCCCGGAGTCTGAAGTCGGGTTCCACGCGGACCATCGGCGTGCTGGTGCCGGACATCTCGAACCCGTTCTTCGCGGATGTCGTGAAGGGCGTCGAGTCCGTCATGCGGGCCGGCGAGTACAGTCTGCTCCTCTGCAACACCGACGAGAACGTCGAGCGGGAGAGGACAGTTATCAACCTCCTGCTGCAGAAGCAGGTCGACGGGATCCTGATGGCCCCTGCGACGGAGTGGTCGGACGCGCCGCTCATGCTGCGTGCGCGCCGCGTCCCGGTCGTGCTCATCGATCGGCGGATCGAGGCCGAAGATTTCGACGTCGTGCTCGTGGACAACGTCAACGGATCGGCGCATGCGGCGGAGTACCTGGTCTCGCTGGGGCATGAGCGGATCGCGATGATCTCGGGCCCGCTCGACACCACGCCGGGCCGGGAGCGGTACGAGGGGTTTCTCCAGGGGCTGCGGACCACGGGCCACGAGCTCGATGAGCGCTACCTGGAGGTGGCGGACTTCCGCGAGGACGGCGGCTACCAGGCCGCCCTGCGCCTGCTGGCCGTGCGCCCCGCTCCCACCGCGCTGTTCGTCTCGAACAATCTGATGTCGATCGGCGCCCTCCGCGCCATTCACAACCTGGGTATCCGTCTCCCCATGGAGATGTCGTTTGTCGGCTTCGACGATCTCGCCCTGGCCGAGCTCACCTCCCCGCCCCTGACGGTGATCTCACGCCCGAGCACAGAGCAGGGCGTCCTCGCGATGCGCCTCCTGAAGTTCCGGATGGAGGACACCGCGGAGGCCGCGCCCCGGAAGATCGTGCTCGAAACCCGACTGACCGTGCGAGGGTCGTGCGCGGGACCGCCGGCTGAACCGTCCCTGACGGGCGGACTGGTGCCGTCAACCGGGGCGACGGCCCGCCGGATCGCGGGCGATCTCGACACGGCGCACGAACCGGCGGCGACCGGGACACCGTGACCCGATCGGGCCTGGCACGTCTGGAGGCACACGATGATCAAGCTGATTGCGTTGCTGAAGCGGAAGCCGCACCTGACGCCCCAGGACTTTGAGCGGCGCTGGTTGGAGGAGCACACGCAGATCTCGAGGCGGCTTCCGGGACTGCTCGCCTACCGGATCAACATCTCCACCGCCCGCCAACCTGCGGGCTCGGAGGCGGAGCCGATCTACGACGGCACGGCCGAGATGTGGTGGGAAAGCATCGACGCCATGGAGGCCTCCTTCGAGAGCGCGATCGGGGTGGCCGCGGGCGCCGACGCCGACCAGTTCGCCGAGGTCAGGATCCACGTGTACACCGAGGAACACATCGTCATTCCTGGTCCTGCGGACGCCGCCTGACGGGGCGGCCCGCGCACCCAACGACAAGAACGTGAGGTGAGGGTCCCATGGCGAGCCAGCCGCGCATCTGCGTCGTCGGCAGCTGCATGATCGACCTGATCTCACGAGTCCCGAGGCTGCCGACGCTCGGGGAGACGCTGATGGGGCACTCCTTCCACATGGGATACGGCGGGAAGGGCGCGAACCAGGCCACGGCAGCGGCCAGGCTCGGTGCCCGAGTGTCGATGGTTGCCAGGGTCGGCAACGACGTCTTCGGTGAGGGGACCGTTGAGAATTTCCGCTCTCATGGCATCGACACCCGGTTTGTGCTGGTGGACGGAGAGCGGTTCTCGGGTGTCGCGCCGATCTTCGTGGACGACCGCGCCGCGAACGTGATTGTCATCGTTCCCGGAGCGAACTTCGGCCTCACGCCCGACGATGTCCGTGCGGCTCGCGCCGAGATCGGCCAGGCGGATATCCTCTGCTGTCAGCTCGAGGTCCCCGTGGAGACGACGCTGGAGGCGCTTCGCATCGCGCGCGCCGCGGGCGTCATGACAATCCTGAACCCCGCTCCGGCAGCACCGCTGCCGGACGAGCTCCTGTCTATCACCGACATCTGCGTCCCGAACGAGGTCGAGATCCAGATGCTCACGGGGCACTCCGCCCAGACGATCGAGGACACCGAGCGCGCGGCGCAACTCCTCCGCGCGCGAGGGCCCCGCGACGTGATCGTCACCCTGGGAAGCCGGGGCTCGCTCATCGTCACCGCGGGAGCGAGCCACCATGTACCGGCGGTGCCGGTGGACGCCGTGGATCCGACAGGAGCGGGGGACGAGTTCATCGGGGCCCTGGCGGTGTTCCTGGCCGAAGGCCGCCAGATGACGGAGGCGGTGCGCGGGGCTGGTGCCGCCGCTGCATTGTCGGTCACCCGCATCGGAACCCAGGTCTCGTTTCCGGCTCGAGAGGAACTCGAAGCGTTCCTGGGGTCGCACGACCGGCAAGCCTGACGAGCCCGTCCGCAGTAGTCGGCCGCGCTTGACGACCGGGATAGGATGGCCAAGTGAAATCGATATGGGTAATCGATCTCACATCCGGGCTGCGAGAGGAGTGACGAGTGTCCCGCGTCACGCTGAAACATCTCTCGAGGTCCTTCGGGCCGGTGGTAGCCGTCCGAGACCTGTCGCTCGAGATCCCCGACGGCACGCTGCTCTGCCTTCTCGGACCGTCAGGCAGTGGCAAGACCACGACCCTGCGCCTCATTGCCGGGCTGGAGCGACCTGATGGCGGTGAGATCTGGCTGGACGAAGACGAGATCACAAGCCTCGAACCCAGAGACCGTCACGTCGGCGTGATGTTCCAGGGGTACGCGCTGTACCCGCAGATGTCTGTCCTGGACAACATTGCGTACCCCCTCAAGGTGCGGGGCACGCCCCGGGCCGAGCGAGACACCAGAGTTGCAGATGTAGCGCGCCTGCTCGAGATCGACGGACTGCTGGGTCGCGGCGTGCAGCAGATATCCGGGGGTCAGCAACAGCGGGTGGCACTCGCGCGGGCGATCATCCAGCGGCCCCGTCTGTTCCTGCTCGACGAGCCCATCTCCAATCTCGACGCCGTTCTGCGGAGCACCATGCGTGCCGAGATTCGTCGTCTCCAGAAGATGCTGGGGGCGACCACCGTGGTGGTTAGCCACGATCAGCTGGACGCACTCGCGATGGCCGATCTGATCGCGATCATGAAGGACGGCGTGGTCCAGCAGTTGGGCACGCCCGACGACGTGTATGACCGGCCGAGCAACACCTTCGTGGCGCGGTTCATCGGCGAGCCCCAGATGAACCTGCTGCCGGCCACCATCGAGCCGCGCGACGGCACCGTCGGGGCGCGTGTTCTGGGCCACTGGCTGGCGGTGACGGACGAGGTGCGGGGCGCGTTGGCGGGGGCGACCGCGCCCGAGGTACAGCTGGGGGTGAGGCCCCGCGCGATCCGCATCCATCGAGACGCCGCCCCCGATCGCATCGGGGCCGCGGTCTATCTCGCGGCGCCCGAGGGATCGCGGGTGATCTATCAGTTCCAGATCGATGGGAGCCGGCTCACGGTCGAGGCCGAGCCGGAGTTCCGCCTGAGAGAAGGGGAGGAGGTGCACCTGGAACTTCGGCCGGAGACGCTCCACTTCTTCGCGTCGGGTTCGGAGGTCGGAACCCGACTTGCGTGATCGTGCCTGGAGGAGGGTCGCGATGATGGATGCTGTACCGATCAGTCGACGCCCGATCAGTCGGCGTCGATTCCTGACCGCGGGCGCCCGGGCGGGTGCCGCCATCGCCTTGGGCAGTGCGGCGGTCGGGCTGGTCGAAGCTTGCTCAAGTTCGCCGGCCGCGTCGGGCGGCACGAGCGCCGCATCCGGGACGGTGGCCATCGAGATCGACGAGGGCCAGAACGCCAGCCCGTTCCAGTGGTTCAACCCGGACATGAAGGCGAAGTTCGGGGCAACCACGAACATCATCGGCCTGCCGTTCGTAGGGCAGTACGAGAAGATCGTCGCCGAGATGGTGACGCGCAGCAGCATCTACGACGTGCTGGTGTTCCCGCCCCAGATGATCGGCGACTTCGTCAGCAACGGCTTCCTGACGCCCCTGACAGACCTGGGGAAGGAAGCCGACTTCAACCTCGACGACGTGCTGCCCGCCTACCGCGACCCGAACCTGCGCCGCAATGGCAAGCTTTACGCGGCCGCCTACGACGGGGACATCCTGCAGATCGCCTACCGCACCGACGTGTTCCAGGCCGCGGGCATCAGCCAGCCGCCGCAGACCTGGGACGACTTCGTCAACCTCGCGAAGGAGCTGCACAAGCCGCCCACCCAGTACGGCAACGCGTTCCTCGCGCAGCGCGGCTTCTGCTACGCGTGGTTCATGAACATCTTCGCCGCCCTCGGCGGGAAGTGGTTCACCACCGACATGAAGCCCGCGATCAACACCGATCAGGGTGTCCAGGCCCTCCAGACGCTGGTCACCCTCGCCCAGTACGCGCCGCCGAACATCCTGCAGATCGGCTACCAGGAGTTGAACGAGGCGTACCTGAACGGCTCCACCGCGATGGTCGTCCAGTGGGACGATCTGGCGCTGAAGGCGGAGGACCCGAGCCAGAGCAAGGTCGTGGGCAAGAACGCCTACGCGCCGTGCCCGGTCCGCAACTACATGCCGTACTCCCGCGTGATGGCCGTATCCGCATTCTCCAAGAACCAGGCGAACGCCTACAAGGTCATCCAGTACATGGACAGCGCGGACGTCAGCATCAAGGACGTCTACGACCCCAAGTGCGGCGAGGATCCCTTCCGCCAGTCGCACCTCGATCCGACCAAGGTCAAGGATCACCTGGGCAACCCGTCGATGCCACCGGCGCAAGCCCAGAGCTACGTCTCCGCGATCAAGACATGCCTGACCACGGGCTATCCAGAGCTGTCGATCCCCGGCGCCCCCCGGTACCTGGACATCCTGGATCTGTTCGTGAGCGAAGCGCTGGCGGGGAGTCTCACGCCGTCCCAGGCCCTCACGCAGGCCGCCAACGAGTGGGACAGCATCACCTCGTCGCTTGGTCAGGACAACCAGGTCAAGGCCTACGCTGACTGGGTCAACAGCTTCCACACCGCAGGCATCAGCTACTGAGCCGGGGACGCCGGGTCACGGTGGCGCCCATTGGGGTTTCGATGACAGCAATCGCGCGTCGCCGTTCGCGCTGGTCGGGAGGGCGGCGCTTCGCCCTCCTGGCCGTCCTGCCCGCGACCATCATTCTGGTCGCGCTGAGCATCTTTCCGCTGCTCTACTCCCTGCGTCTTTCGTTCACCGATCAGCAGCTGCTGTCGCTCGTGCCATCGCGTTTCGTCGGGCTCGCAAATTACGCCGAGCTGCTCCAGGACAACCTGTTCTGGAGCAGCCTGCTGGTCACCGCCGCCTTCGCGGCCTCCGTCGTGACCTTCCAGCTGGGGGTCGGGCTGGCGCTGGCGCTCGCGCTCCACCGGCTGCCGCGGTACCAGCAGTTCCTCGCGACCCTGTTGCTCATCCCCAGCATCATCTCGTCGTCGGTCGCCTCGTTCCAGTGGCGCTCGCTCTTCGACTACAGCTCGGGCCCGCTCAACTTCTTCCTCGGCGCCCTGCACCTTCCGCTCCTCACCTGGACCGCCGACCCGCGACTGGCCCTGCCGTCGCTGCTCCTCGTGGACTTCTGGCAATGGACGCCGTTCGTGACGCTCCTCCTGCTGGCAGGGCTCCACGCGCTGCCGGCGCCGGTCTTCGAGGCGGCGCGGGTGGATGGGTCGACCGGATGGCAGCTCCTGCGCTACCAGACGCTGCCGCTGCTGCGGCGCGTGATAGCCATCACGGTGATCCTGCGCCTCATCGGTGCGTTCAAGGTGTTCGACATCATCTACGTGCTCACGGCCGGCGGTCCCGGGTCGGCGACCGAGAGTCTCGCCTTCTACAACTATGTGCAAGGGTTCCGATACTTCAGTGTTGGCTACAGCGCGGCCATGTCGTACGTCAGTGTGATCCTGGTGATCGTGCTGGCACGCGTGATACTGGGGTACATGGAGCGGCCGGTCGGCCGTGCCGCCGCTCCCGCGGCGACCGTCGAGGCGGCGGCATGAGCCGCGCGGCGGTGACGTCTCCGACGCGTCCGGGGCCGTTGATGCAGCAGCCAGTGACCCGCGGCCGGACAGGCCTGTGGGCGTCAATCGTGGGCGTGGCGATCGGGCTCGTCTTCTTCCTGTTCCCCATCTACTGGATGCTCGTCACGTCCGTGAAGCCGCCGAGCGAGTGGCTCACGAATCCGCCGGTGTTCATTCCTGACCGGCTGTATTTCCAGAACTACACGGACGCCCTCTTCAACTGGGGTGGCCTCAAGGGTTTGGTCGACAGTGGAATCGTCGCA
>JAJYGO010000417.1 GCA_021785115.1 Chloroflexota bacterium
CGGCCGCTGGCGCGACACGTACCCCGACCGCTTCTTCTAGATGGGCATGGCGGAGCAGCACATGCTGAGCTTCGCCGGGGGCCTCGCCCGCGAAGGATTCACGCCGTTCGTCCACACGTTCGCCGTCTTCCTCTACCGCCGTGCCTACGACCAGCTCGCGATGTCGATCGCGTACCCCAACCTGCGCGTCCGCCTGATCGGGTTCCTGCCGGGCATCACCACGCCCGGCGGAGTGACGCACCAGGCGATCGAGGACGTGGCGATCATGCGGGCGACTCCCAACATGACCGTGCTCGAGACGGGCGACGCGACGGAGGTGGAGAGCGTTCTCGACGTCGCGCAGGCGGTCGATGGGCCGGTGTACGTCCGGATGCTGCGCGGCGTCCTGCCGCGGCTCTTTCCGCGCAGCGAGCCGATGCGGCTCGACCGCGTCCGCGTGCTGGCCGACGGCGAGGACGTCACGGTGCTGAGCGCGGGGATCGAGACCGAGGAGGCGATGAAGGCGGTCCGCGCGCTTGCCTCGCGCGCCATCCGCGCACGCCATCTCCACGTCAGCACCCACAAGCCGTTCGGCGATCCCGAGATCCTCGAAAGCCTCGCGGCGTCGCGCCATGGGGTCGTGACCGTGGAGAACCACTCGATCGTCGGCGGCCTCGGTTCCGCGGTCGCGGAACGCATCGCCGAAGCCGGGCTCGGGACCCGGCTCGTCCGCGTCGGGCTGCGCGACACGTACGCCCATGGAGCGAGCCGCGGCTACCTGCAGGCGGAGTACGGTCTCGACGCGATCTCGATCGTGCGGGCGGTGGAGCACCTGGTCGGCGCGCACACGGGGCTGGCGGCGGAGGACATGCCCGCCGAGGCCCTGGAGCCGGTCGGGCCGGTGGAGCGGGCAGACTCGCTGTGACGATCCCCGCGGTCACGCTGTCGGTCTCGGGGCTGCGGATCCGCGCCCGATACGCGCTGGCCGGGCCACCGGCGGAGACGCCGGAGCGAGCCGCGGCGATCGCCGTCGAGCAGACGATCGAGTTCCCGGCCGACCTGATCGCCGACGACGACATCCGCCGGCACGTGATGGGGCGGGTCGAGTCGATCGAGGAGATCGAACCCGAACTCAGCGTGGCGGAGCTCTCGTACGCCGTGGAGACCACGGGGTTCGAGTTGCCGCAGCTGCTGAACGTGCTGTTCGGCAACTGTTCGCTGCTGCCCGGCGTCCGACTGCTCGACGTGCGACTCCCGCCCGAGGTGCTCGCGCGTTTCCGCGGTCCCCGGTTCGGCGTCGCCGGCTTGCGCACGCTGCTCGACGCGCAGACGCGACCGCTGCTCGCCACCGCGCTGAAGCCGATGGGCATGGACAGCGCGGCACTCGCCTCGATGGCGGGCACGCTCGCGAGCGGCGGCATTGACCTGATCAAGGACGACCATAGCCTTGCGAACCAGCCGTTCGCGGTCTTTGCCGATCGGGTCGCCAAGTGCGCCGAGGCGGTGCGGGCGGCGGCAGCCCGCACCGGGCGCCCCGCGCTCTACCTCCCGTCGGTGAACGCCCCCGCCGACGAGCTCGAGGCACGCGTGCAGTTCGCCCGCGATGCCGGAGCCGGCGGTCTCCTCGTACTGCCGGGACTCGCCGGGTTCGACGCGATGCGCCACATCGCGGAGAACGACGCGCTCGCCCTGCCCGTCATGGCCCACCCGGCGTTCCTCGGTTCCTTCGTCACCGGCGAACGTGGCGGCATCGAGCATGGGCTCCTGTTCGGCACGCTCATGCGCCTCGCGGGCGCCGACATGACCATCTTCCCGAGCTACGGAGGACGCTTCACGTTCAGCCGCGACGCGTGCCGATCGATCGCCGCGGCGTGCCGCTCGCCGCTCGGCCACCTTTCGCCCAGCCTCCCAGTCCCGGCGGGAGGCATGACGCTCGGTCGGCTGGCGGAGCTCACGTCCTTCTACGGCCGCGACAGCGTGCTTCTCATCGGCGGGGATCTCCAGCGAGGGGACCTGTACGACAACGCGCGGCGGATGCGCGACGCGGCCGAGCGAATGGCGGGGTAGCGATGGCCGCGCGACGCTCCCGCTCAACCCCGGCGATCTCTGCGGGTACCGACGATCACCGCGGCTTCCTCATCGAGGTCGCGTGGCTCCATCACGAGTTCGGACTCACCCAGGAGACCATCGCGGACCGGATGGCCGTCTCGCGGTCCACGATCAGCCGGGCGCTGAGCGAGGCAGAACGGCTCGGGATCGTCCAGGTCGTCCTGACCGAACCCCTGCCCGGCCCGGCCCGACTGGCGGACGAGCTGCGCGAGCGGTTCGGGGTTCCTGCCCACGTGGGAGCGGGTCTCGCCGGCGATCCGGCCCTTCCGGTCGCGGCCCGTGCGGCGGCACGCGTGATCGAGCGAACCGCCTCGGCCGGCGGAGTGGTGATCGCCGCGAGCTGGGGGCGGACGCTGGCCGCCGCGGTCCGCGAGGTCCGACCGCGCCGGACGGCGGA
This sequence comes from Chloroflexota bacterium, assembly GCA_021785115.1. The sequence continues at coordinate 2,486 of JAJYGO010000417.1, forward strand.
CGTGACGGTCGTCGATGCGGTCGGCCACGCGAGCGGGGGCGCACTCGCCCCCGCCGTCGAGGTAACCGCGCGGCTCGCCGATACTCTCGGCGGCAGGGCGGTGCACATGCCCTCCCCGGCGTTCGCCGATTCGAGGGGGTCGCTCGAATTCCTGCTCTCGTCCGCGCCCGTCCGTCAGGCGCTTGATCTGGCGCGCTCGGCGGACCTCACGCTCGTTTCGGTGGGGATCGTGGGCGACGCATCGCTCCTCCGTGGATCCGGGTTCGTCTCGCCGGCCACGATGAAGCAGGCGATGGCGATGGGTGCCGTGGGGGAGATCCTGGGCTGGTACTACGACGCCACCGGTCGCGCCGTGCGGACCGTGGATCTCCTGCCGGTGGGGCTGTCGCTCGCGGACCTCCGGCAATCGCGGCGGGTCGTCGCGGTGGCGGCTGGGGCAGAGAAGGCGACAGCGCTGCGCGGTGCGCTCGCGGGCGACTTCCTCGACGAGATCGTCGTGGACGCGTCGCTCGGCGCGGCGCTGCTGACTGCTGACGAGGGCTCGCACACCAGCGGTGCGTCGACGCGCGAGAGCCGAACGGCCTGAAAAGGAAATGCAATCGGCGGTTGGTTGGCGAGTTGTAGGACAACTAACGTATGACGTACTTCAGGTCCGCACGAGAAGGGCGCGCTGTGGCTGACGATCTCCGCACGATTGACTGGACGGGCTCGAGCATCCGGCTCGTCGACCAGACGCGCCTGCCGGCCGCTCTCGCGTACCTCGATGTCCGCGACGTGGACACACTCGTCGACGCGATCGTGCGCCTCGCCGTGCGCGGAGCCCCCGCCCTCGGGGTGGCGGGCGCGCTCGGCGTCGGTCTCGCCATGGTCCAGGCGCGCCGCGAGCGGTGGACGACGGCCCAGTTGCAGGATGCGATCGATCGGATCCGTGACGCGCGCCCGACCGCGGTGAACCTCGCCTGGGGTGTGGAGCAGGTGAGGGGACTGATGGCGGCCGGAGAGCAGGCCGTGATCGACCGCGCGCGAGAGCTCATTGCCGAGGATGAGCGCACGAACCACGCGATCGGGCGGAACGGCGCCGACTGGATTCTCTCCACCGTCGCGCGGCGGCCGATCCGCGTCCTGACGCACTGCAACACGGGAACGCTCGCGACTACCGCCTGGGGGACGGCGCTCGGCATCATCCGCGAGTTGCACGCGCGCGGAATGCTCGAACGTGTCTACGTGGATGAAACCCGTCCGCTGCTGCAGGGCTCGCGATTGACGGCATGGGAGCTGGAGGAGGCGGCCATCCCGTATCTCGTCGAGGCGGATGGGGCCGCGGCGAGCACGGCGGCGCGCCATCTCGTTGACGTCGCGATTATCGGCGCCGACCGCATCGCGGCGAACGGGGACACCGCCAACAAGATCGGTTCCCTCGGTGTCGCGCTCGCCTGCGCGCACGCGGGCATCCCGTTCGTCGTCGCGGCACCGCAGTCCACGGTCGACCTGCAGACCCCTTCCGGCGAGGACATCGAGATCGAATTCCGCGACCCTGGCGAGGTCACCCGATGGGGCGGCGTCCAGGTTGCGCCCGCCGCGGCGATCGGCCACAACCCGGCCTTTGACGTCACGCCCGGCCGCCTCGTGAGCGCGCTCGTGACCGAGCACGGGGTCGTCGAGGTGGCACAGGGCCGGCTGCCCCGCGAGCTGGTCGGGGTGACGGCGGCATGAGCCAGTCCGTGGGCGTGACCAGGACAGACAACCAGGCGACCCCGCTTCCGGAGCCGCTTGAGGACCTTCTCGCGCGGGCACACCGCCTGGGCGTTGACCAGTCGCTCGTCGTGCACGGCGGCGGCAATGCGTCCGCCAAGGGCACGCTCATCGATCGCCTGGGACGCGTGCGACCCGTCGTCTGGGTCAAGGCGTCCGGGGTCGACATGGGGCAGGCCGGCGTGAGCGATTTCCCGGCGCTCTGGCTCGACGAGTTCGACGCGCTGCGCGGCCGGATGGCCGTTTCCGACGACGAGGTGGAGGCAGTCGTGCGGGGCGCGCTCGTCGATCCGCGGGCGCCCAACCCGTCCATGGAGACGCTGCTCCACGCGTTCCTCCCGCACGCCCATATCGATCACGTCCATGCCGACGCGGTGCTCGCGCTGGTGAACCACCCGCGCGCCGCGGAGGCGGTCCGCGAGGCGCTCGGCCCGGGCTACGCGTTCCTCGACTGGGAGCGACCCGGCTTCAGTTTGGCGAGCGCGGTCGCGTCCGTTGCCGGCGGCGACGGCGCCGTGCTCGCCCACCACGGGCTCATCACTTGGGCGGACGACTCCGAGGCGTGCCTCGCGAAGACGCTCGACGCTGTCCACAGCGCCGCGGAGTACGTCAAGGGCCGGGTGGAGGCTCGGCGGGCCGAGGACAGCCGGGCTGAGGCGGGACCGGCGCCGCGCCGCGAGGCGGCCACGCCGGAGCTGGGTGACGAGGAACTCCAGGCGCTGCTGCTCCACCTGCGTGGGGCCGTCTCGAAGCGGGGTTGTCGGGTGCTCCGGGTGGATCGGGGCCTGCGCGCGCTCGCCGATCGGCCGGACGTCGAGCGCGTTGCCGCGGCTGGCGTCGCCAGTGCGGACCACATGCTCTGGATGCGCCCGCGGGCCGCGGTCGTGGCGGGAGCGGACCGCGAGACGCAGCAGGCCGCCGTGGCTGATTTCGAGCGGGCGTACGGCGAGTACTTCGAGCGGCAGCGCGCCACGCTGGCGATCGAGGCGGCCATGCACGATCCGGCGCCTCGGGCGCTGTTGGTGCCCGGACTGGGTCTCGTGACGACCGGCGCCGACCACTCGGAGGCGCGTCGCGTGGCCGAGGTGGCGGCCCATACGCTCGCCGTGTCCGCGGATGTGATCGACGCCTTCGGCGACCCGCAGCCGCTCGACGAGCGGGCCACGTTCGACTTCGACTACTGGCCACTCGAGCTGTACAAGCTCACCCTGCGGCCCGCGCCCCGGCGGTTCGCGGGCACCGTCCACGTCGTCACTGGTGCGGCGTCGGGGATCGGGCGGCGCATCGCGCTGACGCTGGCGGCCTCGGGAGCGAGCGTCGTGGCGGCCGACCTGGACGGCCCGGGGCTCGAGGCTCTCGCGGCGGAGATCGGCGAGCGGGGCGGGCCGGTGCCGGTGACGGTCGCCGGCGACCAATCCGACGAGGCGGTGGTCACCGAGACGGTGCGCCAGGCCGTGCGCGTGTTCGGGGGCCTCGACGGCGTGGTCCTGAACGCAGGCGTCGGCGTGAGCGGCAACATCGACGAGCTCGAGACGGACCGCTGGCGACTGGCGCTCGCGGTCAACCTCACGAGCGCGTTCCTCCTGACACGCGAGGCGATCCGCGTCCTGAAGGAGCAGGGGCTCGGCGGCGCGCTCGTGTACGTGGCGAGCAAGAACGCCTTCGCGCCGGGGGCGGGGTTCGGCGCCTACTCGGTGACGAAGGCCGGGATGATCCAGCTGATGCGGATCGCGGCCCTCGAGGCCGGTCCGTTCGGCATCCGCGCCAACGCGGTGAACCCCGACGCCATCTTCGACAACTCGCGGCTCTGGGCCGGTGGCCTGCGCGAGGAGCGCGCGGCCGCGCACGGGGTGCGGCCCGAGGAGCTCGAGGACTTCTACGCGAAACGAAACCTGCTGCACCGACACGTGACGACCGAGGACGTCTCCGCCTCCGTTCTGTTCCTGCTGTCGGAGGAGTCGTCACGCACGACCGGCTGCGTGATTCCCGTGGATGGTGGGGTGGCCGCGGGATTCCCACGCTGAACGCCGCGCGAAAGGGCAGGACCCTGAAGAGGAGGAGGCCGATCGGAGACCGGATCGTGATCAGCTGGCGTCCCACCTGACCCCAAGGAGAGAGGATGACCCGTCACAAGCGACTCGCGACCCTGGCCGCGATTTCGCTGCTCACGCTCACCGCCTGCAGCCAGACGGCGAGCACGACCACCGCTCCGTCGAGCGCGCCGGCCGCCACCACGGCCGCTGCGCCCTCCGCTCCCGCCGCAAGCGTCTCCGCCGCCAAGCCGGCGCCCTTCAACGCCGGCCCCGTGAAGATCGCGATGGTCCGCCAGAGCGGCGCCGGCGACTACTTCCAGCAGTGGGAGATGGGTGCGGACGCGCAAGCGAAGGCCCTGGGCATCCAGATGCAGGTCTACGATGCGCAGGCCGACAACGCCCAGCAGGCGACCGACATGCAGACGGCGATGAATTCCGGCGTGGCCGGGATCATCGTCGACCATGGCCTGACGCAGACCATGGTGCCGCTGATCAACCAGGCTGTCGCGAAGGGCATCCCGGTGGTCGTGTACGACGTCGACGGCACGCAGCCGCCCGTCGTCCACACTGACCAGAGCGACGCTGACATGGCCACCAAGGACCTCACCCTGATGGCGCAGACGATCCCGGACGGCGCCAAGATCGGGTACGTGAACGCCCTCGGCATCGCCCCGCTCGACCGGCGGAACGTCGTGTTCCAGCAGTTCGTCAAGCAGCACAACTGGGACGTCGAGTTCTTCGTCGGCAAGTTCACCAACGACGTTGCGACCGACAACGAGGTGCTCGTGGACGCGGCCCTGAAGGCGCATCCCGACGTGCAGGCCATCTTCGCGCCGTATGACGAGCTGGCCAAGGGCACCGTCGCCGCGGTCAAGAACAACGGCCTGCAGAGCAAGATCAAGGTCTTCGGCATCGACATCTCCAACGCCGATATCCAGGTCATGACCGCCTCCGGGAGCCCGTGGGTGGCCACCGCGACCACCGATCCCGCGGGCGTCGGGGCGGCCGTGGTGCGCACCATGGCGCTCAAGCTGGCCGGCTCGACGACCACCGAGGTCATGTTCCCGGCGTCGCTCGTGACCCAGCAGTTCCTGGACCAGAACAACATCCAGAACATGGATCAGCTGGTCCAGAAGATCCCGTCGCTGCTCGAGCTCGACTCGAGCTCCGCACCGTGGATCACCCCGGCCTACTAGGCCGCCGCTGACACCCCGACCTGACGGGTGGTGAGTCGATGAGCACTGTCGTCGCCCTCGAGGACATCGGGATGGCGTTCGGCACCAACCGCGTGCTGGACGGCGTCACGATGAGCATCGAAGGGGGCTCGGTCATCGCG
>JAJYGO010000149.1 GCA_021785115.1 Chloroflexota bacterium
CCGCCGACGATGACGCCGAGCGCGCGAAGACGCTGGGTGCCGTCCCCGACCCTGCAGACGCGGACCTCGTCCCTCTCCTCCATTGCGCGTCAGGCCTTCGTGTGTCACGGTGCCAGCGCGTCGATCCGATTCCAAGTGCCGTTGGTCGCCAAGCCACGACGCGGCGTGGCAACGGTGCCGACGATCGTGAAGATGGCTGTGGCGGCAGTCGGCGATCGCGCCCCGGGGACGCGACCTCGGGGGGTTTGCGGCTGTCCGGTCCCGCGTGTGGGGCGGAACGGGCGCGAGGGCCGGATGTTCGCTGGCCGAGGCCGCCTTGGGAACTCGGTCGTCTCCAGGGATCATCCCGCCTGGAACGACGGGCTCGGGTGGGCGAGACCCCGGCAATGTCACTCGGCGGCCATGCTGGAAGGCTGCCGGGTCGCCGAGCGACCGGACCAGTGGACGATCCGGCTCGCCACCCGCGCCGAGGAGACGTCTCCCTTCCCGACCGCGCGACCCGCAATCCGCAGACTGGCGAGCTACGTCAAGGTGCCATGTGCCAACCGGTGTCGCGCAAGCGGGACCCTCACGGCGCGCGGGACCGTGGTCCGGCGGCCGCCAGGCGACCTCGGTCCAACCGTCCGAGTCTCCACGAATCCCAGAGCGGTTCACCTGCGACTCCTCCACGTCATCGCCACAACGACCGAGGCGCGGCCGGGCCTGTACATGGGCGGCGTGAGCGACACCCTCAGCTGGAAGATGCCGGAGGTGCCCAACGACGAGGCGCGGCGGCTGTGGGCGGAGCTCGGCCGGACGGGTGTCGTCCAAGACTACCCGTCCGGGATGATGACGAAGGAGGGCGCTGGCAACCTATCGGTCCGGCTCACGCCCTACGGGCGGGAGTTCGTTCGCCTCCTTCGGCTGGAGGCCGGCTACTCCGACTGACCCCCTGGCTTCGCCGATACACCAAGTGAACGTGCCACGGGAGCGAACCGACCCGTCACTGCCCGCGGACCGACCGAGCCTGTTCCTCGGTGGCCGTCACGACCAGACGTAGATCGAGTCACGCACAGGTTGCCGAGCAGCCATCGGGAGCTTGTCAGGCCGGGGACCGCCGATCGGACGGTGCCGCCCGCGAGGTCTTCCCCTGGGTATCCACGCGGCCATTGACAACGCAGCTGGCTGGGCGGCGGTGGCGGCGACCGAGCGGTCATCCCCGTCCGGCCACCGGGGTCGGCGCCTCTGATGTGGTCGGGGCGAGAGGGCTTGAACCCGCCGTTCCCACATGCCGGATCGTCCTGCCAGCGTGGATCGTCGGCGCCCTATGCCGGTCGACCTGAACACGCCTGGCGACTGCTCACGTCCGGGCCAGCGCCCGAACCAGGGTGACGAAGAGGGTGAGTGCGTCATCCAGGCCAACCATCTTGTAATCAACGACGTGCGGCGCCACGCCGTAGAGGGCCTGGCGCTGGCGGAACTCCACCTCCAGGTAGCGGTCGAGGTCATCCAGTCGTCGGTGTCCAGCCACGACATTCCGCTCGAAGGCACGCTCGGGATCATCGGTGACGAGGATCACCCGATCGGCGCGCTCGGCAAGATACGCAGTCAGCGGTTCGCCACACGAGTGCTGCGTTCCCGCACCGACATCCACCAGCGCCGGAGCCGTGACAGCATCCAGCCACCCTTGTACCAGCGACCAAGTGCGGAGGCCGGGGTCGCCAAGTTCAGCATCGAGGTCGTGGTGGGGCAGCCGCAGTTCGGCGGCCGCCTTCGCGCACAGGTGCGACTTCCCCACCGACGACGGTCCGATCACGAAGATCAGCCCTCGGGGCATGCTCATGCGCCGGAGTCCATTCGCCTGGCCTTGGCAGTGAGCGGTGGCAGTAGCGCGCGCGATCGGCTCCAGAAGACCAACGCCAGCACGCTCCCTACGAGCCGCGCGCCGCTCTCAAGCCGGCCCACTCGCTCAGCCGAGCGGTAGCAGTAACACGACGGATGGGCCCTCCCGCACGAGGTAGACGCCGACGCCGAGCTGACGCAGGGGAGTCTCGGTTCCCGACACGAGCTTGCGGAAGCGCGGCCAGTCTGGCAGCCCAATCGCGACCTGGTCGCCTGGATGTTGGTGGAGATAACGGATCACCTGCAGCACGGCGTCGCCGTACCAGTGGCCGGCCTGCGTCCCTGGCTGCGTGCGCTTCACCAGACCAGCCCGGGCTGGGTCAGCGTACCGGCCCTTCCTCGGCCAACCCTTCACCTCCACCCGCAACGTTCGGCCGTCCTTCTGAGCCCGGATGTCGTCGCCGTGCTCATGCTTGGCCGTGTCGGCCAGGTGCTCGATCGTCCAGCCGTCGGCCGCCAGGTGGTCGGCGATCGCCCGCTGGACGTTGCCCTCCCAGTACCAGGCGGCGTGGTACGGAACGGGGGCGACTTTCGGAGAGACCTTGACGGGACCATCCATTCCATCGACCTAGGGCGGCACGTCGACGAAAAGGGTAGCCCGTCGGGCGGTCGTCCGGCGTGCTCGACGAATCGCCGTTCCAGCCCCTCCCGCCAGTCTCATCCGGTCGTCCTCCCGGTCTCACCGCGGTTATCCTCGCCTGCGCACCACAAGACCACTGGATCGTCTGTGACTCCCGCCGACTTCGCCGCCAAGTGGGACGCCAACACTCGAACCGAACGGGCCGCCGCGCATGAGCACTTCATCGACCTGTGCCAGATGCTCGGCGTCCTCACCCCCAACAGCGACCCCCACGGCACCGCCTACGCTTTCGAGAAGGGCGCCGAGAAGACCGGTGGCGGGGACGGCTGGGCCAACGTCTGGCTGCGCGGCCACTTCGCCTGGGAGTACAAGCAGAAGCACCACGACCTGGCCGCCGCGTACGACCAGCTCCTGAAGTACCGCGAGGCGCTGGACAACCCGCCGCTGCTCGTCGTTTCGGACATGGCCCGCTTCGAGATCCACACCAACTTCACCAACACCCCGAACCGCATCTACGCCTTCACGCTCGCGGACCTGGCCGAGCGACCGGCGGAGCCGCTGCGCCTGCTGCGGGCGCTGTTCGGCGATCCGGACAGCCTGCGCCCCGACGTGGTTCGGGCCCTTGTCACGGAGCAGGCGGCCGGCAAGTTCGCCGGTCTCGCCCAGGGCCTTCGGGAGCGGGGCGTCGAGGGGCCGGCCGTGGCGCACTTCCTCGACCGGGTCCTGTTCTGCCTCTTCGCCGAGGATGCCGGGCTGCTGCCCCGCGGTCTGATGAAGCGCCTGGTGGAGAACCTCTACGCCAACCCGGCCGGCTTCAACACCGGACTGGCGCGCCTGTTCGCCGTGATGGCCCGCGAGGGCGGCACCTTCGGGACCGACTGGATCGACTGGTTCGATGGCGGGCTGTTCGACGACGCGGCCGCGATCGACCTGCGGGCCGACGAGATCCGCGTGATCCGGGATGCCGCCGACCTCGACTGGGCGGACGTGGAGCCGGCGATCTTCGGCACCCTGTTCGAGCGCGGGCTCGACCCCGACAAGCGTTCCCAGCTGGGCGCGCACTACACCGACCGCGGGTCGATCGAGCGCCTGGTGGACGCCGCGGTGATGGTGCCGCTGCGGCGGGACGTCGCGGCGACCCGGGCCGCCGTGGAGGATCTGCTCGCTGGTGCGGAGCACCCCGACGCGGCGGCGCTGGACGAGGCGCGCCGGCTGGCCCGGGCGCTCCTGGAGCGGCTGCGCGCGGTGACGGTGCTCGACCCGGCGTGCGGCTCCGGCAACTTCCTGTACCTCGCGCTGCGCCTGCTGAAGGACCTGGAACAGGAGGTCATCGACTGGGCGGCCGAGCGCCTGGGGCTGCCGCGCGAGGAGACCCGTATCGGGCCGCGCTCGCTGCGCGGCATCGAGGTGAACCCGTATGCCGCCGAACTGGCGCGGGTCGTGATCTGGATCGGCGAGATCCAGTGGCTACGTGACCACGGCCACCCCATGCCGAACAACCCGATCCTGCCGCCCCTCGACGTGATCGAGAACCGCGACGCGATCCTGGATCGCTCGGACCCGACCCATCCGGTCGAACCGGACTGGCCGGACGCCACGTTCATCGTGGGCAACCCGCCGTTCCTTGGACGTAAGCTGCTCCGCTCCTACTTGGATGACAGCTACGTTGAGGGGCTGTTCGCCGTCTACGATGGCCGGGTTCCTGCCGAAGCCGATCTCGTCACCTACTGGTTCGAGAAGGCCCGCGCGATGATCGCCGCGAGGCGCGTGCGTCGCGCCGGCCTGCTCGCGACGCAGGGGATCCGGGGCGGGGCCAGCCGGCGGGTGCTCGATCGGATCTGCGAGAGCGGCGCGATCTTCATGGCCCGCTCGGACGATCCGTGGGTCCTCGACGGGGCCGCCGTGCATGTCTCCTTCGTCGCGTTCGACGATGGCAGTGAGGCGGAACGGATCCTCGACGGGCAGCCGGTGGCTGCGATCAACGCCGACCTGACGTCGGAGATGGATCTGACGCGGGCACGGCGCCTGGCCGAGAACCTTGGAATCGCGTTCCAGGGAGATACCCCAGGGGGCGCGTTCGATCTCACCCCGGACATCGCCCGCGTCATGCTCGCTCAGCCCAACCCAGACGGGCGCCACAATCGGGACGTGGTGCGACCCTGGATCAATGCGGCCGATGTGACAGGCCGGCCCCGCGGATCCTTCGTGGTGGACTTCGGGCCCGTCAGGACGCGGGAAGATGCGGCGCTCTACGAGGCGCCGTTCGAGCATGTGCGGCGCGAGGTCGAACCGTTCCGCCGTGCGAGCCGTCGTGCCGCGTACGCCGAGCGGTGGTGGCTTCACATGGAACCGCGACCCGGCCTTCGGAGCGCACTCGCCGGGCTCGATCGCTTCATCGTGACGCCGATCACGGCGAAGTACCACGTCTTCGTGTGGGTCAGCCCGCCGACCCTCCCGTCGGTCTCGCTCGTAGCCATCGCCCGCGACGACGACTACACCTTGGGTGTCCTCCAGTCGCGGGCGCACACGACCTGGGCCCGCCGCATGGGGACCCAGCTCGAAACGCGCCCGCGCTACACCCCCACCACCTGCTTTGAGACGTTCCCCTTCCCGCACCCCACCGATGAGCAGCGCGCCGCCATCGCCGATGCCGCGTCCAACCTCGATCGCCTGCGCACGGGCTGGCTCAACCCGGCGGATCGGCCGTACGACCTGACCGATCGGGAGCTGGCCCGCCGCACCCTGACCAACCTCTACAACGAGCGCCCGACCTGGCTGCAGGACGCGCACGCCCGGCTGGACGCCGCCGTCCTCGACGCGTACGGCTGGCCCCCAGACCTCGCCGACGAGGAGCTGCTGAGTCGGTTGCTAACGCTCAACCTGACTCGGGCAGAAGGCGTGCCGGGCGCGGCTGGAAACTAGGAGCAGGCGCCAACCCGCGAACGGGCGAGGAGGGGCCGCGGTGCCTACAGCTAGCCCGTGGCCGTGCCTTGCTGATCGACTACACCCCGGTCGCGCGCTGGAGCGCGGTCCGTGGTGAGATCGAGATGCGCTGGCTCCCCGCGCAGGAGGCGCTGCCGGAGGACGCGCTCCGTGTCGATGACGTCGCACAGGCGTCGGACCTCGGGCGCGGGGTGCTCGGTCCGGTGTTGGACCGCGTCCGCGCCTGCCTGGCCATAGCCGGTCCGCGCGGCCGGCGCCATCCGGCGCTGGTCCTCGAAGATGATGCAACGTGGCAGGAGTTTGTCGAGGCGCACGGCCACGGCCCCAGCGATGGAGTGCCAGGCACCGGGCCAGATCCCGCGCTGCGCGCCCCGGCGAACCCAAGACCTAGCCGCGAGCATCCCGGCCCATTCGACGATGACATGGCTCCGATGGCAGGTGCGGCGGGAGCGGGGAAGGTCGGTTCGGCCGGCGGCGTGGGCAGGCACCCTACGGGGGCGCGACGGTGCCCGTGCTGCGGGCGACCAGCATCTCCTGCTCGAGATGCGTGGCGAGCTCGGCGCCCAAGCCGCACAGGCGCGCCCGCAGATCGGCGAGTTGGTGGTAGCTCGGCTCGTGGCGCTGGAGCGCCAGCACTTCGGCGCTCAGGCGCTCAACGCGGGCCGCAAGATGGCGGTGCTGCCAGCGCAGGAGCGCAGTGACGAGGCGCGTGCCGGGCGCTCCTCGAAGTCGGGATAGCACTCGCGCTCGGTGCGGAGGGTGTGGGCCGCGAGCGCGAGCGAGACGGCTCCCACGAGCTGGTCGAGCGTGCGGCCCAGATCGGGCGCCCCGAGATGCCCGACCAGGCTCGCCGCCGCCTCCAGGCTGTCGAGGACGCTCGCCATGCCCCGCGCCGCGGCCTGACACACCGCGCTTGGCGGTCCGTTCCCGCCCCGCCGAGGCACTCGGGCGTGCCCACCGTGGCCTCCCCGAAAGCCATCGGTGGGCAACGGCGGCGCAGGTGAGGCCCCGTCAGATCCCGATCGGCGTACCGATCTCGCCGATCAAGGGCGCGATGATCGCCGAGACGATCAGGATGATGGTCCAGGTGCGCACGAGCCCCACCGAGGCGTGCCCCCGGAACAGGTAGTGGGCGAGCACGAAGCTCACCGCGACGAGGACGAGCATGGTGACCCACATGGCCGCAATGTCGCCGTCGCGCCCCCCGGCGGTGTTGGGCCACAGGTTGTAGACGTTGGGAACGTTCGGGAAATAGGTGAAGATGAGCCGGATGATGGCCTCGGCCCAGATGCCGGTGAGCGAGCCCACGTACGCGGCAGCCACGAGCGGCGTGGCCCTCATCGACACCTTCGCCTTGGCGGCCCCGCGGCCACCAGGGAGCGTCCGCGCCAGGGTGGGTTCCTCGACCGTGACGGCGGTCTCGTCGGGGGTGGTCATGTCCGTCTGCTCCTTGGCGCGCCCCGCGGTCACGAACCGACCGGGAAGGTGAGGTACTTGACGAGGTAGATGCCCATCACCGCGATCACGGCGATCCATCCGAACGCGACGGCGGTCAGCGAGAGCACCGCGACGCGCACGTCGCGGCTCTCCACCACCCGCTCGCGGTAGCTCCAGATGAGCACCGTGACCATGGCGATAATGCCGGGCACGATCAGCGAGACGTGCTCCATGATGTCGAAGAGGAGCGGACCCGCGAAGTTGCCGAGCGAGTCGGTGGTGACCTTGAGTGTGCTCGTGCTGAAGCTGTTGGCCGTGGTCAGGTTGAAGGCGGCCGGGGTACCGAAGTTGATGTCGGGGATGATCCCCGTGATCACCACCAGCACGGCGAGCACGAGGGCGGCGGCCGAGCCGATGCGCATGTGCAGTAGGGCGTGGTGGGAGGGCTCGGTGGTGAAGAAGACCGAGCCGAAGACGTAGTCGGCGATCGCCAGCACCAGCGTGATCGAGAGAATGTGGTGGATCGACAACAGGAACGTGTTGGGACCCAGGCCGAGGATCACTACCGCACCTCCGAGTTCAAGCCAGCTGGCGCTGCACACCGCGCCCCGTCCCAATCGTGCGGCGGCGCACGGGGTGTGTCATCGCGAAGACCCGCCGACCTGCGTGCGGGATCCCGCCGCGAATCGGCGGGTTCCACGGTCCGAAGCGCCCAAGGGCGCTGCTAGACTCGCCCGACGAGGCGAGGCGATGACGCAA